>CBJNAS010000087.1:0-10434 GCA_966434565.1 uncultured Phenylobacterium sp. | reverse complement strand
CGCGGCTGCAGGACATCGCGCTCAACGCCGTCGAGATCATCGACCGCAACCTCTATGAGCGGTCCTGCGACGTGCGCTGGTGGGCGACCGACAGCGCGGTGGTCCAGGCGCTGCAGGCCCCGGGCCCGGCGTCGGCCGGCCACGCGGTCGAGCGGCTGGCGACCATCCTGCGCTCCTACACCGTCTATCTCGACCTCTGGGTCGTGGACGCGGCCGGCCGGGTGGTGGCCGACGGGCGGCCGCAGGCCTACCCCGGCGTGATCGGCCTGGACGTCTCGCGTGAGCCCTGGTTCCGCGACGCCATGGCGACGCGCGACGGCGACCAGTATGTGGTGGCCGATGTGACCGCCGCCCCGGCGCTGGGCGGCAAGCCTGTCGCGACCTACGCCACGGCGATCCGCAAGGACGCCCAGCCGGACGGCCAGGCGATCGGCGCGCTGGGCATCTTCTTCGACTGGGCGCCTCAGGCCGCGGCGGTGGTCGAGGGCGTCGGGCTTTCGGAGGAGGAGAAGCAGCACACCCGGGTGATGCTGCTCGACGGCCGCAACCGGGTCATCGCCGCCTCCGACCGCCGCGGCGTGCTTTGCGAGACCTACGACCTGAAGGCGGGCGGCAAAGCGCGCGGCTTCTATGTCGATCGCGCGCGGCTGGTGGCCCACGCGCTCACCCCAGGCTACGAGACCTACCAGGGCCTGGGCTGGTCCGGGGTCATCGAGTACCGGCTGGCCGAAGGCCGGGCGGCCGCCGGCCCGCCCGCCGCCGGGCCGAGGTTCGCGCTCGCGGGGTAGGGCGGCCGAGGCTGGCGCGAGGCGTCACCGCGCATTGAGGCCCTGGTGATCCGTCTGCTCGAAAGCCTCGCCGAGAAGGACCGCTGGCTCGCCGCGCCGGAACCGAACGTTTGAGCGCTGCCCGGCGCGGCTCCGCTCAGGCCGCGCGCCAGGCCCCGATGCTGGTCTGGGCCAGGGGATTGGCGTGGCGGAACGCCCGGGCAAGCGGCCCCAAGCCCTTCAGCGTGCGCGGCAGGTCGTCCAGGCGACCGGGTGCGGCCGCCCATTCGGCGGCGCGGCGCATGTCGGCGATGTTGGCCGAGAGCGCGTGCGCCACGAAGCTCGGTAGGCTCATCGGCTCCTGCCGGTCCATGCGCTGCAACAGCATGGCGCAGACCAGCCGCACCCCGCGATAGGACGCCTCGTCGACCGCGTCCAGCGGCCCGGCCTGTTCGGCGATGAAGGCGTCGACCGCCTGGATGCGCCGCGACCAGGGCGCCTGCAGCAGCTGGAAGGCGTCCTTGCGCGGGCGGCCGGCCAGCCAGGTCGTCAGCGCCCGGTCGAGCTCCAGGGCGGTGCGCGCGGCATGCTGGAAGTCCGTGCGGGCCGCGACCTCAGGAAACTGCGCGAGGGCGAACCGCTCCCAGTCCTCATGCTTGGCGGCGTGGAACAGGGGATCGTCCGTCAGCGCGGCGAAGGCCACGCCCGCCTGCTCGTCGCGACACAGGCGCATCGCGATCGGGCGCAGCAGCAGATTCAGCCCGCAGACCTGTTCCAGGTAGTAGCGCATGACGAGCTCGGGCCGCAGCCAGTCGCCGGAGAGTTGCGCCAGCGCGCCCGCCAGCCAGGCTCCGGTCGCGCCGTAGGCCTGCATCTCAGCCAGCCCGCCCATGGCGAACTGGTCGGTGCAGCCGGCCGGGTCCGGATAGAGGTCGGGGATCACAAGCTCGCCGCTCGCCGGCGCCTCGCCCGACCAGACGCCGTCGAACATGGCGTCGAACCGCGTGCGCACGACGAGGTCGTAGCCGCCGGCCTCGGCCGCGAGATCCAGGCTCTCGGCCACCGAATGAAACATGTCGAAGATGGTGAGTGGCGGGCGCTTTGGAAAACGCTCGGCCATCAGCTGCTTTTCGGCGAGGAAAAGCGGCCGCTCCTCGATCCTGCAGGCGCGCGGGCGGTAGGCCTCGACCACCCCTTCGAGCTCCGCCGGGTCGCCCTCGCGCCATGTGTGAAAAAAGACGTCCAGCTCATGGCCGGCGAAGAAGGACGCCAGGCTCGCACGCGTCCAGCGCCAGGTGCGCGGCTGGCCGCTGAGGCAGAGCGCGATGCGCATGGGCGGGCCTTCGGGCTATGGCGGAGCGTGCGAGCCTAGGCCGATTCTGCGGAGCCTCTCACGCGCCCTTCGGCGGCCGCTGGATCGGCTGCGGCCGGTCCGGTTCGCGCTTTTGGCTGTCGCTCTGCTTGCCGCCGCGGCCCCACTGGCCGCCGTAGACCGACTCCCGTGGCGGCGGGGCGCCAGCGCCGCGGCTGGGCTCGGGCGCCTGCGGCCGGCTTTTCGGTTGCTCATCGGCCATGCCGGATCTCCTTTCGAAGAGGCGAAACGCGCGGGGCTGCGATCGGCTCAGTGCGGCGTGTAGACCTTCGGCGCCGGGCCGAGCGCCACCGGCCCGAGCGTGGCGCGGCCCGCCTAGAAGTCGATCGTCGCTGGGGCGATGTCGCCCTGCCGGCGTGTGTTGGCCACCGCGGTTGCCGCCTCTGCGGTGTTCTGCGGCAGGGCGCCGGTGGCGGCCATGGCGCCCAGCGCCCGCGGCGCCTGGCGCAGGCTCACCGGCAGCGCGCCGCGCAGCCGCCCGTCGCGCCCGGCCGACAGGGTCCCCCCCTTGGTCTCGAACAGGACGTCGCCGGCGGCCAGCGCGCCGTCGCGGACGGTCATCAGCCCGCCGGCGTCGGTCCAGCGGCGCACCGCGTCGGCCCAGTCGGCGCCGGTGAAGGCGCTCATCTTCGACAGCGTCGAGTTCCAGGTGAGGGTGACCGGCTTGTCGCCGGCGATCCGGCCGAGCAGGCCCGAGAGCCGCGCCTTCCCATTGGTCACTTGCAGGAACACGCCGCCCTGATCGTCGGGACCGGCGCGCAGATGGAATTCCACCAGGTCCGCCGCGGTGAGCGCGAAGGGCTCCGCCTCCGGCGGCGGCTTGAAGACCAGGTTTTCGCCCTGGATGTCGAAGGCGGGCGGGCGCCGGTCGAGGTCCGTCAGGCTGGCGCGCAGCGCCTTGCCGCTCACCGCCACCGGGCCCGCCTGGGGCCGCACGAAGGTCAGCCCTTGGGGGGTGGCGAACATCCAGTGGCCGGGCGCGTAGGCGTAGGCCTCGGCCTCCAGGAGCGGCGCCTGCAGCCCCCAGCCGGACGGCTCGCGCAGCCGCGCGCCCGTGAGCGTCACGTCCATGCGAAACGGAAAGCCGCCGATCTCGCGCCGGTCCCAGCTGATCTGGTAGCCGGCGCGCGCCAGGTCGCCGACCGCGCGGTCCATCTGGCTCTGCGCCTCGCCGCGCGACCAGAGCCAGAAAGCGGCCCAGGCGGCGGCGGCGGCCAGCAGCAGGGCGAAAGGCGCGTAGAGCCCCAGCCGTCGGGGTTTGCGGGCGGGCGTCGGATCGGGCAGAGACATGTTTGTTGTTTAGCGCGGGGCGGCATGGCGGACGAGCGCTGGGTCTTCGGCTACGGCTCGCTGATGTGGCGGCCGGGATTTCCTTTCGTCGAGCGCGCCGCTGCCACCCTGCACGGCCGCAGACGCGCCTTCTGCATCTATTCGGTCCACCATCGCGGCACCTACGAGCGGCCGGGCCTGGTGCTGGGCCTGGCGCCGGGCGGGGCCTGCCGCGGCGCGGCCTTCCGCGTCGCCGAGGCCGACTGGACCGCGGTCTACGCCTATCTCATCGAGCGCGAGCAGCCGACCGAGACCTACATCGAGGCGAGGCGGGCGGTGCGCCTGGCGGACGGCCGCCGGGTCGAGGCGCTGGTCTTCCTCTCCGACGTTCGCCACACCCAGTGGGCGGGCGCCTTGAGCCCGGAGCGGCAGGCCGAGCTGATCGCCGGCGCCCGCGGGCTTTCCGGACCGAATGTCGAATATCTCCGGGACCTCGTCATGCACCTGCGGGAAGAGGGCGTCCAGGACCAGGGGATGGAGCATCTGCTGGCGACGGTGGAGCGGAAGGAGCTGGCGGCGCAGGGGTGAGGGCTTGGCGCCCAGATCCTCCACCGCGAAAGCGCGGGGAGGTGGCTCCCGCCGCAGGCGGGAGACGGAGGGGGCGTTCCGGTTGGGGCCGCCTGCTCACTCGCCGAGCAGCCGCTCCGACGCCGTCTCGATGCGCTCGCGCAGCAGGCGCATGAACTCCGCCCGCTTGAGGCCGGGCGGGATGGGCTCCAGGTACTCGAAGACGATCACGCCAGGCTGGCGCACGAAGCCGTGCGCCGGCCAGTGGACGCCGGAGTTGGTGGCGACCGGATGCACGGGGACGTCGATCTCGCGGTAGAGGGCCGCGATGCCGGGCTTGTAGTCGCCCGGCTGGCCGGGCGCCGTTCGTGTGCCTTCCGGGAAGATCACCACCTGGCGGCCCTCGGCGAAGCGCTCCCTGGCCTCGCGCACCAGCTTCTTCAGCGCCGTCGCCTGCTCCTCGCGCTTGATGACGATGCTGCGCACGCGCGCGGCGTACCAGCCGAACCAGGGGATCATCATCAGCTCCTGCTTCATCACGAAGGAGGAGGCGGGCAGCACGCTGAACTGGGCGAAGACGTCCAGCATGCAATGGTGCTTGGGTGCGACGAGCGCCGCGCCGGTCGGGACGTGCTGGCGCCCGCGCACCTCGACGCGGATGCCGCAGATGGCGAGCAGGAAGGCGATGCCGCGACTCCAGGTGCGGAACATGCACAGCATCGGGCCTGGCGGGCCGAGCAGCAGCGGCGTGCAGAGGATCGCGACGGCCGCGGACCACAGATAGAAGAGGGCGACGAAAAGTACGGAGCGGAGGGCGATCAAGCGTCACAGGTCCTTCGTTCAGGCCGCGGAAGTCTGGGCCGGGTCGCGCGGCGCCTCGCGCGGGCCCAGCTCCAGCACGGCTTCCCGGCCGAGGATCGCCAGATACTTGCAATACTCCACCACCATCAACCGCGCGCTCTTCGGCGAGCGCCACCAATGGCGCGCCTTGAGCGAGGGCGTCGGCACGGCGTAGCCCTGCAGGTGGAACTGCGGCTCGCGCATGACCGCGCGCAGCTCCAGCATGGCGCGCGGCAGGTGGTAGTCGGCGGTGACGACGATCAGGCTCCGGTAGCGCATGGAGCGCGCCCAGTCCGCGGTCTCGCGGGCGTTGCCCACCGTGTCTGCGGCGGTGAAGCCCAGGTCGACACAGCAGTCGTAGAGCCGCCGTGCGGCCTTGGAGACGTTGCGGATATCCTCGCGGCTGGCCCCGCGGTTGACGCCGCTGATCAGCAGCCGCTTGCCCATGCCGTCCTGCAGCAGGTCCATGGCCGCGGAGATCCGGTCGATGGAGTTGGCGCCGGTCAGGGCGACGATCCCGTCGGCGGGATCGGGATCGGGCGTGGGCGTCGACTGCTGCACGCGCGCGGCGAAGGCCAGCAGCCCCGCCGCCCAGATCAGCGCCAGCACCAGGAAGGCCGCCACCGATTTCATTGCAGCTCCCGGATCAGCCCCTGGGCGGTGAGGCGGGCGGCCAGGGCGGCCACGCCGGCGGCGAGCAGCGGGCAGGGGAGCACGGCGAGCAGGTCCGTCCAGGCGATCGGCAGGGCCGGGGTCAGTCCGCGGCTGCCGCCGAGCAGGCGCAGGATCGCGCCCGCGAGCACGGCTCCGCCCGCGCCGATCAGCCCGGCCACCGCCGCCACGCGGGCGAAGCGCAGCTGGAACAGCCGGGCGATGAAGCCGTCCTCGGCGCCGGTCAGGTGCAGCACCTCGACCACGTCGCGCTGGGCGGCCAGGCCCGCGCGCGTGGCGAAGGCCACCACCGCCCCGGCCGCCCCGGCGATCAGCAGGAACACCACGGCGCCCAGGCCGCGCGCCACGCCGGCTGCGCGGCGCACGTCCTTCAGCCACAGGCTGTGGTCGTCGACGACGGCGTCCACGCCCTGGGTCTTGAGCGCGCCTTCCAGCGCGGCGGCCGTCGCCGGCCGGCGGGCGTCCAGGCTCACCGCCACCAGCCTGGGCACCGGCAGGTCCTCGACGTCGGCGACGTCGCCCAGCCAGGGGCGCACGAGCTCATAGGCCTTCTGCGGCTCCAGCGCGCGGGCCTCGGAGACCCCGGCCACCCCGGCCAGGGCCTCGGCCGCGCGGGCGGCGGCGCTGTCCGGCGTTTCGCCGGGCTTCGGCCGGACGATGACGGTCGCCTCGGCGGAGAGCTGGCTCGACCAGCCGCGCGCCGCGCGGTCGGCGGCGATCACCCCCAGCGCCGTCACGCAGGCCAGGAAGCACAGCACGGCGACCACGAACACCAGCGCCCCGTCGCGGGTCTCGCTTTCGGGCAGGAAAGGCGCGGGCCGCCAGCGCTGGGCGTCGAACAGCTCGCTCATGAACGTCGACCGTTCACGACAAGCCCGTTCACGACAAGCCCATTCACGACAGGCCCATTCACGACAGGCCCATTCACGACAGGCCCATTCACGACAGGACAGGGCCCTGGGGCGCGCGGCGGCTTAGCCGGCCGCCCTCGAGGTGCAGCGACGGCCGGCCGGAACGGGCGACGAGGTCCTGGTCATGGGTGGCGATCAGGATCGTCGTGCCCAGCCGGTTCAGCTCGACGAACAGGCGGTAGATCCTGAGCGCCATCTCGGCGTCGACATTGCTGGTGGGCTCGTCGGCCAGCAGGACCTGCGGGCGGTTGACCAGGGCGCGGGCGATCGCCAGGCGCTGCTTCTCCCCGCCCGCCAGTGTCGGCGGATAGGCGTGCATGCGCCCGCCCAGCCCCACCCAGGTGAGCAGCTCGGCCACGTCGGCCCGGTAGTCCGCCGGACGGCCGCCGGAGATCCGCAGCGGCAGGGCGGCGTTGTCGAAGGCGCTCATGTGATCGAGCAGCAGCAGCTCCTGGAAGACGACCCCGATGCGCCGCCGAAGCTTCGGCCGCGCTTGCGCCGAGGTGTGGGCCACGTCGTGGCCGAACAGGTGGATCAATCCCTTGGATGGCCGCGCGGCCAGGTAGATCAGCTTGAGCAGCGAGCTCTTTCCCGCCCCCGAGGGACCTGTGATGAAGTGAAACGTGCCGGCCGGCAGTCCGAAGCTCAGGTCGCGCAGCACTTCGGGGCCGCGTCCGTAACGCATCGAGACGTCGTCGAAGCGAACGACCTCGTCGGGATCGGTCGCCGGAGCGGCGATGGGGTTTCTGGACATGAGGGCCGAAATCGGCGACCTCGGAGGAGGTTGCTGGAGCGTCCGATTCGGCCGTCATGATACTGACCTGTCCAGAGTGCGCCACCAGCTATTTCGTGGACGACGCACGCATCCCGCCGGAGGGGCGGCGGGTGAAATGCTCGAGCTGCGAGCATCGCTGGAAGGCCGGCCCCGACGGTCCGATGACCGAGGAGCCGCCCGCTCCGGAGCCTCGCCTGGAGCCAGAGTCGCCGGCCGCCGAGGCGCCGGCTCCGGAACCGGCCGGCGAGCCCCCGCCGGTCTTCGTCCCGCTTCGCCGGCCGCCGGCCGGGCCCGCGCGCCGCGCCGCGCGCTCCGGAGTCCTCGTCTGGGCCGTGGCTGCGGCGGTCGCCGCCGCCGTGGTCGCGGGCGTGCTGGTGTTCCGCGAGCAGATCGTGCGGCTGTGGCCGCAGAGCTCCATGGCCTATGCGGGCCTGGGCCTGCCGGTCGAGGGCGGCGGGCTGGTCTTCGAGCAGGTGCGCGCCCAGCCGGCCTTCCTCGCCGGGCGCCCGGTGCTGTCGGTCTCCGGTGCGATCCGCAACGTCCGCGACGCCCAGGTGAACACGCCGGCCGTCCGCGTCACCCTGCTCAACCGCGCCGGCCAGCCGGTCGCGGCCAAGATCGCCCGGCCGGAGGATCCCGCCATCCCGGCGCGCGCGACGCGGCACTTCGTCATCACCCTGCTCGACCCGCCCGCGAGCGCCCGCGACCTGGAGGTCCGCTTCGACACCGGCGCCGCGGCGGCCCGGCCGGCCGAAGCCGTGCTCGCGCCCGCGCCTGCGCCGTTGGAAGCCACACCTGCGCCTGCTACCACGCCTGCAGCCGCGGTGGCCGCGCCCGTGACGTCCGCCGAAGAGGGCGAACATGGCTGAGACGATCGGCGAGATGCTGCTGAGCGAGGCCGAGGTCGCCGCCCGGGTGGAGGCGCTCGCCCTGGCGATCGCGCCGCGCATCGACGGCGAGACGGTCGCCGTCTGCCTGCTGACCGGCGGCCTTTGGTTCTGCGCCGACCTGATGCGCGCCCTGGCCCGGGCCGGCCGGCACGTCCGCTTCGACGCCCTGTGGCTCGCCTCCTACAGGGACGAGCGGGTCTCAAGCGGGCGCTGCCAGGTGCGCGCCGACTTGCAGCGGCCGCTGGTCGGCCGCAAGGCCCTGATCGTCGACGACGTCTTCGACACCGGCCTGTCGCTCAGCGAAGCCCACCGCCTGGTGAAGGACGCCGGGGCGGGCGAGGTGCTGACCGCGGTCTTCGCCCGCAAGCCCTGGCCCCAAGCCCGCGCGATCGAGCCCGACTTCGTCGCCTGGGAAGCGCCGGCGCGCTACCTGATCGGCTACGGCATGGACGCGGCGGGCGAGTACCGCGGGCTTCCCTACATCACGGCGCTGGATTGATCGGGTATCCTTCCCCCACCTTTATGGGGACCCTTGAAGGGGAGGGAAGAATATGCGTTCAGCCCCTCACCCCTCCAACCAAGGCGCCGGGCGCTCCCGGCCCAGCATCTCCTCATAGGTCGGGCGCGGCCTCACCACGGCCCACTGGTCGCCCTTGACCAGCACCTCGGGGACCAGCGGGCGGCTGTTGTACTCGCTGGCCATGGTCGCGCCGTAGGCGCCTGCGCTCATGAAGGCCACCAAGTCGCCGGGCTGGAGCGGCGTCAGCGCCCGGTCGCGGGTGAAGGTGTCGCCGGTCTCGCAGACCGGGCCCACCACGTCGTAGGCCAGCGGCGCGCCCGCGCTCGGCCGCACCGGGCGGATGTCGTGGTAGGCGTCGTACATCGCCGGGCGGACCAGGTCGTTCATCGCCGCGTCCAGCACCAGGAAACGGCGGCCTTCCGGGCGCTCGTGGACGTGCTGCACCTGCGCCAGCAGCACGCCGGCGTTGGCGGCGATCATGCGGCCGGGCTCGAAGGCGAGCTGCAGGCCGAGCCCCTCGGTCGCCCGGGCGATCATGGCGGCATAGGCGTCGGGGCCAGGCGGCTCCGGCTGATTGAAGTAGGGCACGCCCAGGCCGCCGCCCAGGTCGAGGCGTTCCAGCGCCAGGCCCTCGGCCTGCAGCCGCTCGACCAGGCCGCGCATCTTGCGGAAGGCGGCCTCCATCGGACCGAGGTCGGTGATCTGGCTGCCGATGTGGCAGGCCACGCCCACCGGCCTCACCCCGGCCAGGTTCGCGGCCTTGGCGTAGAGCCGCTCGGCCTCGGCGAAGGAGACCCCGAACTTGTTCTCCGATTTACCCGTGGAGATCTTGGCGTGGCCGCCGGCCTCGACGTCCGGATTGACGCGGATGGCGACCGTGGCGCGCTTGCCGAGCCGGCGTGCGACCCGGTCCACCAGCAACAGCTCGGGCTCGGACTCGACGTTGATCTCCGCGACGGCCACCTCCAGGGCGAAGGCGATCTCAGCCTCGCTCTTGCCGACGCCGGAGAAGACGATGCGCTGCGGCGGCACGCCGGCGGCCAGCGCCCGGCGGATCTCGCCTTCCGAGACCACATCGGCGCCGGCGCCCAGCTTCGCCAGGGTCCGCAGCACGGCCAGGTTGGAGTTGGCCTTCACGGCGAAGGCGATCAGCGGATCCTTCAGCCCGGCGCCCACGAGGGCGTCGCGCAGCACCGTGTAGTGCCGCTCGAGGGTGGCGGTGGAATAGACGTAGACGGGCGTGCCGACCGCCTGGGCGATCGCCGCCAGGGGGACGTCCTCGCAGAAGAGCTCGCCCTCCCTGAGCTCGAAATGGTTCATTGCGGATTGGCGTAGGGGTTGGGCAGCACGCCTTGCGGACCGGGCGCGGTAGGATCGGGCGCCTGGCCCTGGATCTGGTCGACGCGCGGCGGCGGGGTGTTCAGCTCGTCGCGCGGATCGATCGTCTTCACCGGCTGCGAGGCGTCCTCGGAGGCCGTCGTCTTAGCCGGCTGCGTATTGGGCCTGGCGTGGCCGAAGAGGGGCGAGGGGCGCTGCAGCTCGCCCGTCTTGCCGCAGCCGGCCAGGGCCAGTGCGAGCGCGGCTGCGCCCGCGAGCATCGCCGCGCGGGTGGGGCTGGGACGGCTCATGGCAGAATCTCCTTCCAGCGCTGGATCTGCGCGCGAACCTGATCGGGCGCGGTCCCGCCATAGCTCTTACGGCTGGCCACCGAGGCTTCCGGCGTCAGCACTTGGTAAACGTGATCATCGATTCGCGGCTCCAGTTTCTGCAACTCGGCGAGGGGCAGGCCGGGCAGGTCGCAGCACAGCTCCTCGGCGCGCTTCAACGCCGCCCCGGTCACATGATGCGCCT
>CBJNAS010000086.1:0-10550 GCA_966434565.1 uncultured Phenylobacterium sp. | reverse complement strand
GCTCGAAGCGCCGCGCCCAGACGGGATTGGCGGCGATGAACACGGGGATGCAGTTGACCAGGGCGCAGCCGGCCTGAAGCGCCTGCTCGGCATAGTATTCGGCGGCCCGCTGCGAGCCCACCGGCAGGTAGGAGACCAGCACGTCGACGCCGGCGCGCCGCAGCGCCTCGGCGACGTCCACCGGCTCCTCGGAAGCCTCTTCTATGTCGCCGGCCATGTAGACCCCGACCCCGTCGAGGGTCGGGCCGCGCTGCACGCGCACCTGGGCGTGGGCCGGACGGGCGAACCGGTAGGTGTTGTTCGGCGTCGCGAAGATCGCCTCGGCGAGATCACGCCCCACCTTGGCGGCGTTGATGTCGAACGCCGCGGCGAGCTCGATGTCGTTGACGTGATAGCCACCCACCTCGACGTTCATCAGCCCGGGCGGCGGCTCGTCGTCGGCGGCGTCTGCGTAATGGGTCAGTCCCTGGACGAACGAAGAGGCGCAGTTGCCGACGCCTACGATCCCGACACGGAGTTTGTTGCGGCTCATCACGCCCCTGCGCACGGCTCGCCGCCCAGGCGGCTAAGTTCCTTGCACCAAACAGACTGGCCCTAGCTTTGTTCCTTTCTCGCAGCCCTGCCCAGTGAAGATGTCGTGTGTCTCGCGTATTGACTGAAACCGGATTGTCTTTTGTTGTTGTATGTCTGTTTATGGTGGAGGTTTGATTTAACTGAAGCTCCACTGTTTTATTTATAACTGTAAAGCTGTGGGGAACTTACATGAAGATGATGGGTTAGCCTTGGCGAACTTGCGAGGGATGCATGCGCCAAGCGAAACCCCGGTGTGGGCCGTACCGGCCCAGGAGAACCATTGGACTCGCGGTGGCCGCCGGGCTGCTGGCCACGGATTGCGAGGGTAACTCGAGCGGCTCCGTCTTGGGTTCCACTTGTCGGCGACTTGACCGCCGCCCCGGCGGGATTTCGCCGCTCGACGCCCGGAGGCGGAGAATTCCAGATGACTGAGACGGTGCTCATCACCGGCGGCGCCGGATTCATCGGCCGTCACCTCGCCCAGGCGCTGCTCGAGCGCGGCGACCGCGTCCGCGTGCTGGATTCCCTGATCGAGCAGGTCCATCCGATGCGGGCCCGCCCGGCGGAGCTGTCCGGTGAGGCCGAGCTGGTGGTCGGGGACGTACGCGACGAGACGGCGGTGCTGAAGGCGCTGAAGGGCGTCGACAAGGTGGTCCACCTCGCCGCCGAGGTGGGCGTCGGCCAGAGCATGTACGCGGTCGAGCGCTATACCTCGGTCAACGACCACGGGACTTCGGTGCTGTTCCAGCAGCTCATCGACCATCCAGTCGAGCGGGTGGTGACGGCCTCCTCGATGTCGATCTACGGCGAGGGGCTCTACCGCACCATTGAGGGGCGGGTGATGGAGGACGTGGTGCGCGTCGGCCGCAACCCCGACGGCGGCTGGGATCCGGTCGACGAGCAGGGCCGCCCGCTGATCCCGATCCCCACGCCCGAGACCAAGCCCAACGGGCTGAAGTCGGTCTACGCCATCGGCAAGTTCGTGCAGGAGCGGCTGACGCTGACGCTCACCCGCCAGTATGGCATGCGGGGGTCGGCGCTCAGGCTGTGGAACGCCTACGGACCTGGCCAGGCGCTCTCCAACCCCTACACCGGCGTGCTCGCCATCTTTGCCTCGCGGATCGCCAACGGCCAGGCGCCGATGGTGTTCGAGGATGGCCGGCAGCGGCGCGACTTCGTCCATGTGCGTGATGTGGCCCGCGCCTTCCTGCTGGCCCTCGACCGGCCCGAGGCGGACGGCCAGGTTTTCAACGTGGGCTCCGGCGCCGACCGCACGGTGGAGGAGGTGGCCCGGCTGCAGGCCGCGGCGATGGGCCGTCCAGACCTGAAGCCCGAGGTCACCGGCAAGGCGCGGGCGGGCGACATCCGCCACTGCATCCCGGACCTGACCAAGGCGCGGACCATGCTGGGCTACGCGGCGCAGGAGGACTTCTCCGAAGGCCTCGCCGAGCTCGCCGAATGGGTGGCGCGCCAGGAAGCGGAGGACCGCGTGATCGAGGCCCGCAAGGAGCTCGAGATGCGCGGTTTGGTGGCATGAGCGGGAGCAAGGGGCCGGTCCTGGTCACCGGCGGCGCCGGCTTCATCGGCTGCAACCTGGCCGACCGCCTGGCGGGGGAGGGGCACGAGGTCCTCGTGCTCGATGCGCTGCGGCGCGAGGGCGTGGAGCGCAATCTGGCCTGGCTGAAGGCGCGCCACGGGGGGCGCATCGTCCACCTCCGCGCCGACACCCGCGACGCCCGCGCCGTCGACGGGGCGGTGCGCGCGGCCCAGGCGGTGTTCCACCTGGCCGCCCAGGTGGCGGTCACCACCAGCCTGGTCGAGCCGGTGGAAGACTTCGAGATCAATGTCGGGGGCGCGATCAACGTGCTGGAGGCCGCCCGCCGCAAGGGCGGGCGCACGCCGGTGGTCTTCGCCAGCACCAACAAGGTCTACGGCGATCTGGCCGACGTGCCGCTGGAGCTCGCGGACGAGGCCTACCAGCCACAGAGCCCCGCCCTGCGGACCCGCGGCGTGGGCGAGCAGCGGCCGCTGGACTTCCACACGCCCTATGGCTGTTCCAAGGGCGCGGCGGACCAGTACGTGCTGGACTACGCCCGCAGCTTCGGCCTGCCCACCTGCGTGCTGCGGATGAGCTGCATCTACGGACCGCACCAGATGGGCACCGAGGACCAGGGCTGGGTCGCCCACTTCCTGATCCGCGCGCTGGAAGGCAAGCCCGTCAGCATCTACGGCGACGGCCGGCAGGTGCGTGACATCCTCAATGTCGCCGATGCGGTGGAGGCCTACCTTGCGGCCTGGCGGCGAATTGGCGCGGTCGGCGGGCGCGCCTTCAACCTGGGCGGCGGGCCGGCCAATGCGGTGAGCCTGCTGCAGCTGATCGCCCACATCGAGGCGCTGACAGGGCGGCGCGTCGAGCTCTGCTTCGGCGAGTGGCGGGCCGGCGACCAACGGTACTACGTCTCCGACCCTTCGGCCGCCCGGCGCGAGCTGGGCCTGGCGGAGCCCATCGCCTGGCGCCGCGGCGTGGCCGAGCTCGCGGACTGGCTGGCCGCGGAGCGCGGCTTGCAAAGCCTTCGCCGCGAGCCTGCCGAGGCGCTGTCGTGAGCGGGGCCGAACGCTCCCTCCGTCTCGGTGCTGGCGCACCGAGCCACCTCCCCCGCTTCGCGGTGGAGGATCCGAAGATGCGCCCCCGTGTAACGGGGGAGCTGTCGGCGAAGCCGACTGAGGGGGCGTTTCGAGGCGCGCCCCGCGTGCTGATGACCGCCGATGCGGTGGGCGGGGTCTGGACCTATGCTCTCGACCTCGCCGATGGCCTGGCGCGGCTTGGCGTGGAAACGACGCTCGCCGTCCTGGGCCCGTCTCCCGGCGCCGACCAGTTGGCCCAGGCGCAGGCGGTGCGGGGGCTCACGCTGATCGACACCCAGCTGCCGCTGGACTGGCTGGCCCGCAATCCCGCCGAGATCCTGCGGGCGGGGGCGGCCTTGCGCGAGCTGGCGCGCCGGACGGGCGCGGACCTGCTGCACCTGAACAGCCCGGCGCTGGCGGCCGTGGGCGACTATCCGGCGCCCGTGGTCGGCGTCTGCCATTCCTGCACCGCGACCTGGTGGGCCGCCGTGAAGGAGGGGCCGATGCCGGACGACTTCCGCTGGCGGGCCTGGGCGCTCCGGCAGGGATTGCTGGCCTGCGACGCGCTGATCGCGCCCACCGCCGCCTTCGCCGAGGCCACGGCGCGAACCTATGCGGCGCCGCGGCCCTTCGTGGTGCGCAACGGGCGCAGGCGCGAGCCGGCCCCGCCGATCGCCCGCGAGCCCATAGTCTTCACCAGCGGCCGGCTCTGGGACGAGGGCAAGAACATCGCGGTGCTGGACGCCGCCGCCGGCCTGATCGCAGCGCCGCTCCGGGCGGCCGGGCCATGGCAGGCGCCCGACGGCGGGGCGGTCTTGCTGCATCACGCGCAGGCGCTCGGCCGGCTCCCCGCCCAGGAGGTCGCGACCTGGCTGGCGCGGGCCCCGGTGTTCGCCTCGGCCGCGCGCTACGAGCCTTTCGGCCTGGGCGTGCTGGAGGCCGCCCAGGCGGGTTGCGCCCTGGTGCTCTCGGACATCGCCACCTTCCGCGAGCTGTGGGAGGGCGCGGCCTTCTTCGTTCCGGCCGATAGTCCGGAGGGGTTCGCCGAGGCCTTCCGCCGGCTGCTCGCCGATCCGGAGGAGGCCGCGTGGATGGGCCGGCTGGCTCAGGTACGCGCCGGCCGCTATGGCCCGGACGCGATGGCGGCGGGCGTCCTCGACGTCTACCGCATCCATCGGCCCGACCTCTTCTTGCCCAGCTCCGCGGAGGCGGCGGCATGAGGATCGTCTACTTCACCCACTCGCTGGTCTCGTGCTGGAACCATGGCAACGCCCATTTCCTGCGCGGGACCCTGCGCGAACTGGTCCGCGGGGGCCACGAGGTCCAGATCTTCGAGCCGAAGGACGCCTGGAGCCTCGCCAACCTGCTGGCCGATCACGGCGAGGCGGGGCTCGCCGCCTATCGCGAAGCCTATCCGGAGCTGGCCTCGACGCGTTTCAGCCAAGGCTTCGACGTCGAGGCTGCGCTCGGCGGCGCCGACCTGGTGGTGGTCCACGAGTGGAACGAGCCCGCCCTGGTGGCGGCGATCGGCCGGGTGCGGGCCCGCGGCGGGCGCTTCACCCTGCTGTTCCACGACACCCACCATCGCGCGGTCAGCGACCCGCAGGCCATTCGCGCCTTCGATCTGTCCGCTTACGACGGGGTGCTGGCGTTCGGCGAGGCCCTGGCGGAGGTCTACCGCCGCTGGGGCTGGGCGGGCCGCGTGTTCGTCTGGCACGAGGCGGCGGACACCGCGCTGTTCCGTCCGCCGGAAGAGGAGGGACGCCGCGAGGGGCTGGTCTGGATCGGCAACTGGGGCGACGGCGAGCGCACCGCCGAGCTGGAGGCGTTCCTGATGGCGCCGGCCAGGGCCGCAGGCCTGGCGCTCGACATCTACGGCGTGCGCTATCCGCCGGAGGCCCTGGCCATGCTGGACGCCTATGGCGCGCGCTACCGCGGCTGGCTGCCCAACGCCCGCGCGCCGCAGGTCTTCGCGACCCACCTGGCGACGGCGCACGTGCCGCGCCGCTTCTACGTCGAACGCCTGCCGGGCATCCCCACCATCCGGGTGTTCGAGGCGCTGGCCTGCGGCATCCCGCTGGTCTGCGCGCCGTGGAGCGACTGCGAGGGCCTGTTCCGCCCGGGCCAGGACTATCTCGTCGCGCGCGACGGCGCGGAGATGGCGCGCCACCTGCGCGCGTTGGCGAACGATCCGCCCTTGCGCGCCGGTCTCGTCCGCTCGGGCCTGGAGCGCATCCGTGCGCGGCATACCTGCGCCCACCGGGCGGAGGAGTTGCTGGCGGTGTGTCGGCGGCTGCGAGGAACGCCCCCTCAGTCCGCTTCGCGGACAGCTCCCCCGCTGCGCCCAGATCCTCCACCGCGCAGCGGGCAAGGTGGATCGCGCCGGAGGCGCGAGACGGAGGGGGCGTTCCCGTCTTTCCGTCGAGCGGAGACCGCCTGAATGAAGATCGCCTTCTACGGTTCGAGCCTGCTCTCCGCCTACTGGAACGGCGCGGCGACCTACTACCGCGGGCTCCTGGTGGAGCTCGCCGGGCGTGGGCATGAGATCACCTTCTACGAGCCCGACGCTTTCGAGCGCCAGCAGCGCCGCGACATCGATCCGCCGCCCTGGGCGCGGGTGGTGGTCTGGCCGGCGACCCCGGAGGGCTGCCAGGCGGTGATCGCCCGGGCCGCCGAGGCCGATGTGGTGGTCAAGGCCAGCGGGGTCGGGGTGTTCGACGACGTGCTGCTGGAGGGCGTCATGGCGCTCGCTCCGCCGCGGGCGCTGAAGATCTTCTGGGATGTGGACGCCCCGGCGACGCTGGCCGCCCTGCGCGCCGATGCGGGCCTGCTGCTGCACCGGGTGCTGCGCCAGCTCGACATCGTCTTCACCTATGGCGGGGGCCCGCCGGTGGTGAGCGCCTACCAGGCTTTCGGGGCCAGGCTCTGCCGGCCGATCTACAACGCGCTCGATCCGGCGAGCCACCATCCGGTCGCGCCCGACGCGCGCTTCGGCGCCGACCTCAGCTTCCTGGCGAACCGCCTGCCGGATCGCGAGGCGCGGGTGGAGCAGTTCTTCCTGCAAGCTGCCGAGCGGCTTCCCGAGCGCCGCTTCCTGCTCGGCGGCGCCGGCTGGGACGACAAGCCGATGCCGGCCAATGTGCGCCGCCTGGGCCATGTCGGCACGGCCGAGCACAACGCCCTCAACGGCTCGGCCCTGGCGGTGCTCAACGTGGCGCGCGACTCCATGGCCGAGGTCGGCTTCTCCCCGGCCACCCGGGTGTTCGAGGCCGCGGGCGCGGGCGCCTGCCTGATCACCGACGCCTGGGAGGGGATCGGCCTCTTCCTCACGCCCGACGAGGAGGTGCTGGTCGCCCGTGACGGCCGCGACGTCGCCGAGCACGTCGCAGCGCTCACGCCCGCGCGCGCCCGGGCGATCGGCGAGGCGGCGCGCCAGCGGATCCTGCGCGAGCACACCTACGCCCGGCACGCCGCCGAGGTGGACGGCCTGCTGCGGCGCGAAGCCGCCGCCAAGCGGGAAAGGAGCCTCGCGTGAAGCTCGTCGTCCTGGGATTGTCGCTGTCGTCGTCATGGGGCAACGGCCACGCCACGACCTATCGCGCCCTGCTGCGCGCCTTCGCTGCGCGCGGGCACGAGGTCCTGTTCCTGGAGCGCGACGTTCCCTGGTACGCGGCGGCCCGCGACCTGGCCGAGCCCGGCTTCTGCCGCTTCGCCCTCTACGCCGACCTCGCTCAGCTGAAGGCCCGCTGGACCCGCGAGGTGGAGGCCGCCGACGCGGTCATGGTGGGCTCCTACGTGCCCGAGGGCGCGGCCGTCGGCGCCTGGTCGCAGCAGACCGCGCGCGGGATCACCGCCTTCTACGACATCGACACCCCCGTGACCCTGGCCCGGCTGGCGGCCGGCGACGCAGAGTATCTGACGGCCGAGCTGGTCCCCGGCTACGACCTCTATCTCTCCTTCACCGGCGGCCCGACGCTGGAGCGGATCATGCGCCGCTACGGCGCGCCGGCCGCGCGGGCCCTCTACTGCTCGGTGGACGCAGAGGCCTATCGGCCGCAGACGCAGGCCCGGCGTTGGGACCTGAGCTATCTCGGCACCTACAGCGAAGACCGCCAGCCGGCGCTGGAGCGGCTGCTGGTCGAGCCCGCCCGGCGCGCGCCGCAGCTGAGGTTCTGCGTCGCCGGCGCGCAGTATCCGGAGGGGATCGACTGGCCGGCCAATGTCGAGCGGCTGGAGCATGTGCCGCCGGCCGAGCATCCGGCCTTCTACGCGGCCAGCCGCTTCACACTGAACGTGACGCGCGCCGACATGGTCTGCGCGGGCTACAGCCCGAGCGTGCGGCTGTTCGAGGCGGCGGCCTGTGGGACGCCGATCGTGTCCGACGTCTGGGACGGGCTGGGCGCCCTGTTCCGTCCGGGGCGCGAGATCGTGCTCGCCCGCGGTCCGGACGCGGTGCTGGACGTGCTGCTGCGCCTGGGCGAGCCGGCCCGGCGGGCCATGGCCGCGGCGGCTCGCGCGCGGATCCTGGCGGCGCACACGGCGGAGCATCGGGCGGCGGAGCTGGAGGCGCATCTCTGCGCGGCCGCCTCCGAAGCGCGGCGGCGCGACAAGCTGCTGGTCTGCTGAGTGGTGAAGGATGGCGCGATGAGCAACGAACGGCGCAGACAGGTCCTGGTGGCCGGCGGGGCGGGATTTCTGGGCTCTCATCTCTGCGAGCGCCTGATCGCCGACGGCGCCCGGGTCGTCTGCCTGGACAACTTCCTCACCGGCGGCCGCGAGAACCTGCGCCGGCTGGAGCGGGAGGCCCGATTCGACCTTGTCGAGCACGACGTGGTCGAGCCGCCGCCCCCGAAGCTCGCGCGCCGCCGCTTCCACGCGATCTTCAACCTCGCCTGCGCCGCCTCGCCCAGGCTCTACCAGGCCGATCCCGAGCACACCCTGATGACCAGCGTGCTGGGCACGCGCCATCTGCTGCAGCTGGCCGAGGCCACGGGCGCGCGGCTGCTGCTCGCCTCCACCAGCGAGGTCTACGGCGACCCGCACCTGCACCCGCAGCCGGAGACCTACTGGGGCAATGTCAACTGCGCCGGGCCGCGGGCCTGCTACGACGAGGGCAAGCGCGCCGCCGAGACACTGTGCTTCGACCGCGACCGGCAGGGCCGGGCGCAGGTGCGCGTCGCGCGGATCTTCAACACCTACGGCCCCAGGCTCTCCGCCGACGACGGGCGGGTGGTCTCGAACGTGGTCAGCCAGGCGGTGACGGGCCAGGACATCACCGTCTTCGGCGACGGCTCGCAGACCCGCTCCTTCTGCTACGTCGACGACCAGATCGAGGGTCTCGCCCGGCTGATGGCCTATGACGGTCCCCAGCCCGGGCCGGTCAACATCGGCAATCCGGTCGAGCGCACGGTCTGCGAGCTGGTCCAGCTGGTGCTGCGGCTCACCGGCTCGGCCTCGGAAGTGGTCTACCGGCCGCTGCCGACGGACGACCCGAAGCGCCGCCGGCCGGACATCGGCAAGGCCGAGCGCCTGCTGGGCTGGTCGCCAAAGATCGGCCTGGAACAAGGCCTGCGCGCAACCATTGCATGGTTCGAGGAGGGCGCCGCGCGGAGCGGCGTCCGCGGCGAGCGCGGCGACGAGGCGCTGCTCTCGGCCTGAGGGGGAGCCGGCGCCATGAGCATCGAGCCCGTCAACGTCGCGCAGGAACCCGCGGGCCCTGCGCGCCGGGGGAGCCCGGCCCTCGTCGAATCCCGCATCCGGCCCGAGGCCGTGCGCGCCTACGACATCCGCGGCCAGGCCGGCCGCGACATCGACCGGGGCGGCGCCTATGCGCTGGGCCTGGCCTATGCGGGATCGGCGCGCAAGGCCGGCGTCGGGCGCGTCGGCGTGGCGCGCGACGGGCGCCTCAGCTCGCCCTCGCTGGAGCAGGCGCTGGTCTGGGGGCTGATGGACGGCGGCCTGCGTGTCGAGCGCCTGGGGCTCGGGCCCACGCCGATGCTGGGCTTCGCCGCGCGCGAGTTGGAGCTCGGCGGCGCGATCATGGTCACCGCCTCGCACAACCCGCCCGGCGAGAACGGCTTCAAGCTCCTGCTGGGCGACCGCCGCGTGCACGGGGCGGAGCTGAAAGCCCTGGTCGAGGGGCCGTGCGAGCGCGGCGTCTGCGGCTCGGCCCGGCGGCTGTCCTGGGTGATCGACACCTATGTCGAGGCCCTGGCGCGGGCGGCCGAGGGCATGGCGGCGTTGAAGGTCGCCTGGGACTGCGGCCACGGCGCGACCGGGCCGGTTGTCGAGCGGCTCGCGCCCCTGCTGCCCGGCCGCCATGTGCTGCTCAACACCGTGGTCAACGGCCGCTTCCCGGCGCATCACCCGGATCCGGCGGTGGCCGGCAACCTCTCCCAGCTCGCCGAGACGGTGACCGACGAGGGCTGTGACCTGGGCGTGGCGTTCGACGGCGACGGCGACCGGCTGGGGGTGGTGGACGCGCACGGCCGCATCCTCTGGGCCGACCAGCTGATGCTGCTGCTCGCCCGCGACCTGCTGGCGCGCCGGCCGGGCGCCGGCGTGGTGGCCGACGTCAAGTGCTCCAAGGTGCTGTTCGACGGGGTCGCGGTCGCCGGCGGGCGCTGCGCGCTGTCGCCCTCGGGCTACGTCCTCGTGCGCGAGACCATGCAGCAGGAACAGGCGCTGTTCGGCGGCGAGCTCTCCGGGCACATCTTCTACGCCGACGGCTGGGGCGGGGTGGACGACGCCATCTACGCCGCGGTGCAGACCTTCCAGGCGCTGTCGCGGCTGCCCGGCGGGCTGGCCGCCTTCCGCGAGAGCCTGCCGCCGAGCTTCGCCACGCCGGAGCTGCGCATTCCCTGTCCGGAGGCGCGCAAGGCCGCGGTGGTCGCCGAAGTCGCCGAGCGGCTGGCGGGCGAGGGCGCTGCCTACGAGCCGCGGCTCGGCGTGCGCGTGGAGACCGACGACGGCTGGTGGCTGCTGCGCGCCTCGGGCACCGAGCCCAAGCTCACCTGCCGTTGCGAGTCGGCGCACCCCGACGGCCTCGACCGCCTGCGCGCGCAGCTGAAGGCGCAGCTCAGGCTGAGCGGGGTCCAGGCGGAGGTATAGACCCGTCAAACGCCCTCAGTCGGCTTCTGAGAAAGGGGAGACGGAGGGGCGTCCGGCGCGATCGCCAGCAGGCGCAGCGCCTCGCGGTAGCCGTGCAGGGTGCCGACGTCGACGTAGGCCGCGCCGATCCTCGCCGACCAGGCTTCTCCGCCCTCGGCGATCCAGGCGTTGACCAGGGCGCCGAAATACTCGTCCTCGCGGTCGCGGGCGAGCCACAGGGCGCGCAGGGCGTGGAAGACGTG
>CBJNAS010000085.1:0-10657 GCA_966434565.1 uncultured Phenylobacterium sp. | reverse complement strand
CCCGCCCCCGGCGAGCTCGGCCAATTGATCGAGCCCGGCCACAAGTTCGAATGGGCCTGGCTGCTGCTGCAGTGGACGTGGATCGGGGGCGATCCGCGGGCCGTGCAGGCCGCGGACAGGTTGTTCGAGGTTGGCGAACGGGGGGTGGACCCGACCCGCCGGGTCGCCCAGAACGCTCTGGACGGCGCGCTCGCGGTGCGTGACCCCGCCGCCCGGCTCTGGCCGCAGACGGAGCGCCTCAAGGCGGCCTGCCTGCGCGCGGAGGTCGAGCTCGACCCCCGGCGGCGGGCCGGACTGGCCGCGATCGCGCACGACGCCGCGCTGGGCCTTCGGCAATATCTGCAGGTCGACATCCCCGGCCTCTGGCGGGAAGTTCTGAGCGCGGACGGAAGCTTCATCGAGGCGCCGGCCCCGGCCAGCTCCTTCTACCACATCGTGGCGGCGGTCGCGGAGCTGAACGGACTGAGGCTGATCGAGCGACCGCCCCGAAGCTGAGCACGAGCGCCGTTTCTTAACGCGCAAGTAACCGTACCCGGCAACCGCAGGTTAAGCGACCTCCCCACAAATACCCGAAGGAACAGCGGGGGGTGAAGAAGTCATGGCGCTCCGACAACGCCTGGCCGAGAATTTCGGCCCGTCTGACGAAATTTCGCGCACACGCGCTCGATCTTCGGTCCTGCGGCCAGCGGACGAAGTCGACGGCGCATTCGGCAGCCGCGCGAGCTCGCCGGCGCTGGCGCTGCGCGAGCAGCTCGCCGCCGGATTGATGGAGCAGCCGTTTGCGCCCCCGGCGGCGCAGGACCGCCGTTCGCCACGGCAAGCGCTGCTGTTCATCGTCGGATCGTCGGCCCTGCTGTGGGGCCTGATCGCCTGGGGCGTCCATGCCCTGATCCGCTAGCCCGTGGGGCGGGGAGCGCAACCGCACACAATTGCGGCGCCGCAGCGCCCATCCGATGCATCCGTTCGTTGCGCGGAGGCGCTGTCACTATTCTGTGGAGACGGGCCGGCGCTTTGCCTATAGAAAGGCCGCTCAAAGTCTAGGTTGGGGGCCTGAAAATATGTCCAACGTAGCCGCCTTGTCGGATAGCGCCGAGCTCGATTCGATGCGCCATATCGCAACTGCGAATGTCGGCCTCACGGCCATTCGCCTGCTGGACATCGTACTCGCGTCCCTGGCGCTGCTTCTGGTGGCGCCGCTGATGCTGCTGCTGGCGGGTCTGGTGATGCTGGGCGACGGCGGCCCCGCGATCTTCGCCCACAAGCGCCTGGGCCAGGGCGGCAAGACCTTCAAATGCCTCAAGTTCCGTTCGATGCACGTCGATTCCGACCGGCGCCTGAAGGCGATCCTGGAGAGCGATCCGGAGGCTCGCGCTGAATGGGCCGCTAACCACAAGCTCAAGGACGACCCCCGTATCACCTGGCTTGGCGGCTTCCTCCGCAAGTGGAGCCTCGACGAGCTCCCGCAGCTCTTCAACATCCTGGCGGGGGAAATGAGCATCGTTGGGCCCCGTCCGATCGTCGCGGCCGAGGCCCATTTCTACGGTCGCTACATCAATGAGTATTACAAGGTTCGCCCGGGCCTGACCGGCCTGTGGCAAGTCAGCGGCCGCAGCGACGTCAGCTATCGTCGCCGTGTGGTCATGGACGTCCTCTACACCCGCAATCGGTCCCTGTGGCTGGACGTCAAGATCATCGCCTTGACCGTCCCGGCGATCCTCGTCGCGCGCGGCAGCTACTGAGACGGCGCGCGAATGAACTGACGTACGGGGCGGCTGATCTTCCGCGCGATTGTGCGCCGATGTTCTACCGCTCGTCCCCGCGCAAGCGGGGATTCAGGCTCCCGCTTTCGCGGGAGTGACCGGTTGATAGAACCGGCGCAGCGCCTTCCTAGACAGCATTGTTGTCTACTTCGATCCGGCCGGAAAGCGGAAGTCCGCAAACCGCTCGCGCAATGCGAGCTTGTTGATCTTGCCCGTGGCGGTATGCGGCATTTCCTCGATGAAGACCACCGCGTCCGGTAGCCACCAGCGCGCGACCCTGGGCTTCAGAAAATCCAGCACCTCGGCCTCGGTGACGGCTCCGCCCGGCCTGCGAACCGCCAACAGTAGCGGCCGCTCGCCCCATTTGTCGTGCGCCACGCCGATGGCGGCGGCCTCGACGAGTTCAGGGTGGCAGGCGGCATGGTTCTCCAGGTCTATGGAGCTGATCCACTCCCCGCCCGACTTGATCACGTCCTTGGTGCGGTCGGTGATCTGGACGTAGCCGAACCCGTCCACGTGCGCGCGGTCGCCGGTGTCGAACCAGCCGTCCGCGTCGAGCGCCGCACCGCCGGCGCCGCGCCAATATTCCGAGACCACGGCGGGCCCGCGGACCTGCAGACGCCCGGAGGTCTGGCCGTCGAACGGCGCCTCCCGGCCGTCGTCGCCCAGGACGCGTAGCTCGACGCCATAGAAGGGCGCGCCCTGCTTCAGGCGCAGCTTCATCCGCGCCTCGGGGTCGAGCGCCTCCATCCCCGGGCGCGGGGAGGCGAAGGTCCCCATCGGGCTGAGCTCGGTCATGCCCCAGGCATGCACCACCTCGACGCCCATCGCCTCGAATTCCTCGATGATCCAGCGCGGGCAGGCCGAGCCGCCGGTCAGCACCCGCTGCAGTTTCGGCGGACGCGCCCCCGTCTCGCGGATGTGCTTCAGCGCCTCCATCCACACGGTCGGCACGCCGGCGGAGATGGTGACGCCCTCCGCGCTGAACAGCTCGCAGACGCCGGGCCCGTCCAGCCGGCATCCGGGCAGCACCAACTTGGCCCCGGTCATCGGCGCGGAGAAGGCCAGGGTCCAGGCGTTGGCGTGGTACATCGGCACGATCGGCAGCACGACCGAGGTCGCCCGCAGGCCGATGCCATCCGCCCCATGGCCCATCAGGGCGTGCAGCACGTTGGAACGATGGGTGTAGACCACCCCCTTGGGCGCGCCGGTGGTGCCGGAGGTGTAGCAGAGCCCGACTGGCTCGTCCTCCGGCCCCGCGCGCCACGGAAAGCCGGCGTCCTCCGCCCCGATCAGCTCTTCGTAGCATCCGAATTCGAGCGGCGAGTCCGGCATGTGCTCGCGGTCGGTCAGCACCACCAGGCGGCGGCCTCTCAGCTTGTCGCGAAGCCGCTCCAGCAGGGGCACGAAGGTGAGGTCGACGAAGATGAACCCGTCGTCCGCGTCCTCGATGATGTAGGCGACCTGCTCTTCGAACAGCCGCGGATTGATGGTGTGGTAGATGGCCCCGATGCCCGCTGCGCCGTACCAGACCTCCAGATGCCGGTGGGTGTTCCAGGCGAGCGTGCCGACGCGGTCGCCGGGCCTCGCGCCGGCGCGGACGAGGGCGGCCGCGCACTGTCGCGCACGCGCCTCGATCTCCCGATAGGTCGTCCGGCGGATCGGTCCTTCGAGGGTCCGGGTGACGACCTCCTGGCCGCCATGGAAGCGCGCGGCGTGGTCGAGGATGGTGGTGACCCGAAGCGGCCACGCCTGCATGCCCCCGCGCAAAGCCCGCGCTCCATCTCAAAAAACGGCTTTCGACTGTGGAACAAGCGGGCGGGGACGTCCAGCGGCGCTCGGCAGGCCGCCCAAGCCGCAGCGAGCCCGGGTTGCATGCGAAAAGCCGCTGACGGCGGCGCCGAGCTACGCCAACGTGGCCGCTGGAGAGCCTTCAGACGGTGGCGTGAGGGCTACACCCCGACCACCGCCCGGATCGCACCCGTCAGCATGGCGAGCTCGTCGTCGCCGATCACGAACGGCGGGGTGAGATAGATCACCTTGCCCATCGGCCGGATCCACACGCCGGCTTCCACGAAGCGCGCGCCAAGCGCGCCGGCATCCAGGGCATGGTCGAACTCCACGACGCCGACCGCCCCCTTCACCCGCACGTCGACGACGCCGCGGCCGTCGCGGCAGGGCGCCAGGCCCTCGGCCAGGCTGGCCGCGATGCGCGCGACCTCGGCCCGCCAGGCGCCCGCCTCGAACAGATCGAGCGAGGCGTTGGCGGCGGCGCAGGCGAGCGGGTTGCCCATGTAGGTGGGCCCGTGCATCAGGGCCGCGCCTGGATCATCCGACCAGAAGGCGTCGAACACCCGGCGCGAAGCGATGGCGGCGGACAGCGGCAGGGTCCCGCCGGTGAGCGCTTTCGACAGCGTGATGATGTCCGGGACGACGCCCGCGCCCTCGCAGGCGAAGAGGTCGCCGGTGCGGCCGAAGCCGACGAAGATCTCGTCGAAGATCAGCAGCACGTCGTGGCGATCGGCGAGGCGCCGCAGCCGCGTCAGCACCGCGTCCTCGTGGACGATCATGCCGCCCGCGCCCTGCACCCGGGGCTCGACCAGCATGGCGGCGATCTCATGGGCGTGTTCGGCGAGAAAGGCGGCCAACGCGGCTTCGGAGGCGTCGTCGACCGGCAGGGCGAGCACGTGCTGCGTCGGCAGCACGCCGGCGAAGAGGCTGTGCATCCCCTCCTCCGGATCGCACACGGTCATCGTCGCCAGGGTGTCGCCGTGGTAGCCGCCGAGGAAGGACAGGAACCGCGTGCGCCCGGCGACCCCGCGGTTGATCCAGTACTGCAGGGCCATCTTCATCGCGATCTCCACCGAGACCGAGCCGGACTCGGCGAAGAATACGTGGTCGAGGTCGCCCGGCAGCAGGGCGGCCAGCCGGCTCGCCAGGCGATAGGCAGGCTCGTGGGCCAGGCCGCCGAACATCAGGTGGGGAGCGCGGGCCAGCTGGGCCGAGATAGCCTCGGCGATATGCGGATGGTTGTAGCCGTGGCAGGCGGTCCACCAGGCGGCGACGCCGTCGACCAGCTCGCGGCCGTCCTCCAGGATCAGCCGCGATCCTTGCGTCCGCGCCACGGCGAACGGCGCCGGGGCGGTCTTCATCTGACAGTAGGGCCGCCATACGTGCGGCGCGCCTCTGGTGAGCCATTCCGGGGCCTTGGACATCCGCCTCATCCGTTCAGGTTCGCGCCGCCGGTGTTTCGCACAGGGGTCTTTCGCACAGGCGCAAGGTGGGGCATAGCGCGGGCGTGACCGACACCCTCACCGCCTTCGCCCAGGGCAAGATCGACAGGCTGGCGGCGGCCAGCCTGTTCCGCACGCTCAAGCCCACGCACCGGCTGGACGGCGTGCTGGTGGAGCGCGGCGGCCGCCAGCTGGTCTCCTTCTCCTGCAACGACTACCTGGGCCTGTCGCACCATCCCGAGGTCAAGGCCGCGGCGGTCCGCGCCATCGAGACCTATGGGACCGGCGCCGGGGCCTCGCGCCTGATCACCGGCGATCACCCGCTGTTCGCTGAGCTGGAGCGGCGGCTCGCCGAGCTGAAGGGAACCGAGGCCGCCTGCATCTTCGGCTCCGGCTACCTGGCCAACACCGGCATCATTCCGACCTTCGCAGGCCCCGGCGACCTGGTGCTGGTGGACGAGCTGGCCCACGCCTGCATCTGGGCGGGCGCGAAGCTGTCCGGGGCGGAGGTCCTCCCCTTCCGACACAACGATGTGGCCGACCTCGCGCAGAAGCTCGCCGCGCGCCGCGGCGGCGCGACGAAGGCGCTGGTGGCGACCGACGCGGTCTTCTCCATGGACGGCGACATCGCCCCGCTCGGCGAGATCAGCCGCGCCTGCCGGGCGCACGACGCCTGGCTGCTGGCGGATGACGCGCATGGCCTGGGCGTGGTCGGCGACGGCAGCGGCACGGCGAAACTGTTTCCCGAGGCCTGCGTCGACCTGCAGATGGGGACCCTGTCCAAAGCCATCGGCGGCTACGGCGCCTATCTCTGCGCCACCGGGCCGGTGATCGACTTCATCAAGACCCGCGCGCGCACCGTGGTCTACTCCACCGGCCTGCCGCCGGCGAACGCGGCCGCGGCGCTGGCGGCGCTCGACATCATCGCCCGCGAACCCGAGCGCGTGGCGGCCCCGATCGCCCGCGCCCGGCGGCTGACCACGGCGCTGAACCTGCCGGAAGCCGAGAGCGCGGTGGTGCCGATCGTCCTGGGCGAGGCCGAGGCCGCGCTGGCCGCCGCCCGCGACCTGGAGGCCAAGGGCCTGCTGGCCGTGCCGATCCGCCCGCCGACGGTGCCGGCCGGGACCGCGCGGCTGCGGCTCGCCTTCTCGGCCGAGCATACCGAGGCGCAGGTCGACGAGCTGATCGAGGCGGTGCGGCCATGGTTGCCGCGCTGAGCCGCCGCGGCGTCTTCGTCGCCGGCGCGCACACAGACATCGGCAAGACCCATGTGGCTTGCGCCCTGATCACGGCGGCCCGCGCGCAGGGAATTGCTTGCGACGCCTTCAAGCCGGTGCTGAGCGGCTTCGATCCCGGCGACTGGGCGGCGAGCGACGCCGGCCGGCTGCTACAGGCGCTGGGACGCCCGGCCGGCGACCTGGACGCGGTCTCTCCGCTGCGCTTCGCCGCCCCCCTGGCCCCGCCGCTGGCGGCGCGGCGCGAGGGCGTGCGGCTGGAGATCGCCCCCCTGCTCGACCGCTGCCGAGGCTGGCTGGCCGCCAGCGCCGCCGAGCTGAAGCTGCTGGAAGGCGCCGGCGGACTGATGTCGCCGATCGCCGAGGACGGGACCGCGCTCGACCTCCCCGAACAGCTGGGCCTGCCGTCGATCCTGGTCGGCGGTGGCTACCTGGGCGCGGTCAGCCATACGCTGACCGCCCTTGAGGTCTTGCGCGCCCGCGGTCTTCCCGTGCTGGCCGTCGTCATTAGCGAGGCGGCGCCGGCCGATGCGCCGGAACTCGCCGAGACGGTCGAGCTGACGAAGGTTTTCGCCGCCGAGGTCCCGGTGCTGTCGGCGCCCCGGCGCGAAGCACGTCCTTGGGCCGAGGCCCTGGTCGATATCCTGCTCGCCGCAGCGGTGTGAGGGTGGCTGAGCGGGCCTGCGGCGCCTAAGTAGACCGATAGCCATTGAGGACGCGTGCAGCCGATCATCACCATCGAGGGCCTCGCCAAGACCTATGCGGGCGGCTTCCAGGCGCTGAAGGGCGTCAACCTCGCCATCCTCCCGGGCGAGATCTTCGCGCTGCTCGGTCCAAACGGCGCCGGAAAGACGACCCTGATTGGCGTCGTCTGCGGCCTGGTGCGGCCCAGCGCCGGGCGCGTGATCGCCGACGGCCACGACATCCGGCGCGAGTTCCGCCTGGCCCGCGCCAAGATCGGCCTCGTTCCGCAGGAGCTGGCGACCGACTCCTTCGAGACCGTGTGGAACACCGTCTCCTTCTCCCGCGGCCTGTTCGGCAAGCCGCCGAACCCCGCCCACATCGAGAAGGTGCTGAGGGACCTTTCGCTGTTGGACAAGAAGGACAGCCAGCTGCGCCAGCTGTCCGGCGGCATGAAGCGCCGGGTGATGATCGCCAAGGCGCTCAGCCACGAGCCGAAGATCCTGTTCCTCGACGAGCCCACCGCCGGCGTGGACGTCGAGCTGCGCCGCGAAATGTGGGCGATGGTCCGCCGGCTGCGCGAAACCGGCGTCACCATCATCCTGACCACGCACTACATCGAGGAGGCCGAGGAGATGGCCGACCGCGTCGGCGTCATCTCGCACGGTAAGCTGATCCTGGTGGAGGAAAAGGCCGCGCTGATGCGCAAGCTCGGCAAGAAGCAGCTCAGCCTGCACCTGCAGGAGCCGCTCGCCGCGCTGCCCGCGGGCCTCGAGGGCTATTCTCTGGAGCTGGCGGGGGATGGGGCGGAGCTGGTCTACACCTTCGACGCCCAGACCGAACACACCGGCATCGCCGAGTTGCTGCGCGAGCTTGCGGGGCGCGGCGTCGACTTCAAGGACTTGCAGACCCGCGAGAGCTCCCTCGAGGAAATCTTCGTGAATCTGGTGAGGAGCCGCGCATGAACCTGCACGCGGTGGCGGCCATCTACCGGTTCGAGATGGCCCGCACCTTCCGCACCCTGGTGCAGTCGATCGCAGCGCCGGTGCTGACCACCTCGCTCTACTTCATCGTCTTCGGGGCGGCGATCGGCAAGCGGATGTCCAGCATCGACGGCGTGCCCTACGCCGCGTTCATCGTGCCGGGACTGACCATGCTGTCGATCCTCACCGAGAGCATCTCCAACGGCTCGTTCGGCATCTACATGCCCAAGTTCGCCGGCACCATCTACGAGGTGCTGTCGGCGCCGATCTCGGTGACCGAGATCCTCGCGGGCTATGTGGGCGCGGCGGCCACCAAGTCGGTGCTGCTGGGCAGCATCATCCTGCTGACCGCCCGTCTGTTCGTGCCCTACGAGATCCTGCACCCAGTCTGGATGGCCGCCTTCCTGGTGCTGACCTCGGTCACCTTCAGCCTGTTCGGCTTCATCACCGGCATCTGGGCGGACGGCTGGGAGAAGCTGTCAATCATCCCCATGCTGGTCATCACGCCGCTCACCTTCCTGGGCGGCAGCTTCTATTCGATCCACATGCTCCCGGGCTTCTGGGCGCGCATCGCCCTGTTCAACCCGGTGGTCTATCTGGTGAGCGGGTTCCGCTGGGCCTTCTACGGCGTCTCCGACGTGAGCGTCGGCCTCAGCCTCGCGGCCACGGCCGGTTTCCTCGCGCTCTGCCTGGCGATCGCGACCTGGATTTTCCGAACCGGCTGGAAGCTTCGGACCTAGAGGCGGATCTTATTTGACCTGGACTCGACGCGCACTCTAACGCCGCTTGCGCTTCAGCGCGACGTAGAGCGCCCCCTCCCCGCCGTGCCGGCGGTGGGCCTCGGAGACACCGGCGACGATCGCGGCCAGGTGTGGCGCGGCCAGCCACTCCGGCGCGCGGCGGCGCAGGACGCCGTCGCCCTGCACCCCCTTGCCGGTGATCACCAGGACGGCGCGCAGGCCCTCGTCCCAGGCGCGGTTCAGGAAGCTCTCCAGGACGGCGCGGGCGCGGTCCTGGTCATAGCCGTGCAGGTCGAGGCGGGCGGTGATCGGGTCCCGCTCGCGGGCGATGCGGTGACGACGGTTGGGCTCGATCGCCTCCACGCCGGCCCGCGGGCGCGGCGGCTGGCGCCGCGCAACGGACGGAGCGATACGGGCGGGCGCTCCGTCATCGATCGCAGCGGCGAGGGCCGGCTCGGCCGGCTCGGCCGGCGTCGCACGGCCCGGCAGCGGCCGCACCGTGCCGGTCACCAGGCTCCAGACCCGCAGTTCGTCCGGCTTCAGCGGCCGCTTCACGGCAGCGAGTCCTTCGGCCGCAGCCGATAGATCTGCAGCGCATGCCGCACGCGGCCCGCTTCCGCGCCGGCGGCGAAGCCCTGGCCGAGGTAGAGGTCGGCCCGCGCCGGCCCGCGGATCGCACCGCCGGTGTCCAGCGCCATCACCAGCCGGCGGTAGGACGGCGGCGCGTTCGCCAGCAGCGGGGCCTCCGCATCGATCCACATGAGCTCGCCCATGGCGTGCTGCAGCGGGTCGACCGCCACGGCCCGGCCGGAGGGCAGCGGGACATTGGCCGCGCCCACGGGCGCCCGGCCGTCGTCGGGCGCCAGGCGGAAGAAGGCGTAGCGCGGATTGAGCTGCATCAGCGCCTGGGCCTGCGGTCCGCGATGGGCGGCGAGCCAGGCGTGGATCGCCTCGCCCGAGACGTCGCGCCCGGCGATCAGGCCGCGTTCGCGCATCAGGTTGGCGAGGCCGATGAAGGGCCGGCCGTTGTTGGCGGCGTAGAGCGCCTTGGTCCGCTCGCCGTGCTCGAAGACCAGGGTCCCGGAGCCCTGGATCTGCAGAAAGAAGAGGTCCTCTGGCCGCATCCAGGCGAGCGGCGCCTCCGCCGGGACCGCCTCGATGTTGGCCCGGTCGGGATAGGGCAGGAGCTGGCCGAAGCCCGGGTCGATCGCGGCGCCCGGCCGCCCGGCCTGGGCCGGATCGAACAAGCCGGCGTCGACCACCTTCAGGTCGGCGGGCTTGGCGCGCAAGGCGGCGCTGAATTCGCTGCTCGGCGCGCGCCGCGCATCGTAGACGGGCGCGTAATAGGCGGTGAGGACGCCCGGCCCCGGCCCGGCCTCGGCCACGAACCGGTCCTCGAAGAAGTCGCGCGCGGCGGACTCGCGGAGCGGCCCCGACCCCTGGGCATCCCGGCAGACCGTGGCGAGCGCCGGCTCCTTCGAAACCCGGCAGGTCTCGCGGAAGGCGGCGAACGCCGCGGCATGATCGTCCTCGCGCCAGCCCGGGAGCGCACTGAGCGGCAGGATCGTCCCCGGCTCAGGGCCAGGGGGCAGAGGCGACGTCGGAGAGCGCCCAGGGCGCGGCCCGGGCGCCGTGGAGGCGCAGGCGACGAGCGTCAGGGCGGCGAGGGTCGCCGCGACCGGGCGCAGCTTCACGGGACTTCAGGCCTCCGCGGCGTCGACGTGGATCAGGATCCAGTTGGGATCGCGGCTCTTCAGATTGCGCTCGAAGGTCCAGAGCTCGGCGGTGCGCCGGTCCTCGACCGCCTCGCCGTCCGGCCCCTTGGAGCGGTTGCGGAACTCGCCCAGGAAACGGACGGTGAGACGCGCCAGGTCGCCGGCCCCCGCCATCTCGGCCTTTTCCAGGTCGGCGCGCGGCGGATGCAGGAACTCCGTGCTTTCGGTGCGGCCCTCCGACTCCCGCGCGGCGATGGCGGAATCGAAGCTCGCCATCACCGGCGGCGACAGCAGGTGGCGCAGCGCCGCC
>CBJNAS010000084.1:0-10810 GCA_966434565.1 uncultured Phenylobacterium sp. | reverse complement strand
GTCGCCAGCGCGATCAGGGCCGTCCGCTGCAGGAAATGCGTCATCACCGCTCCGGAAAGGGCTTAGCTCAGAGAATCAGTCGGGGAGCCTGGCGATTGTGGGTAGGCCGCCCCCCGGAGCCAACCCCGCATTCGGCCGCAACCGCGATCTGTCAGGAATCCTTCGCCACGCCCTCCAGCAGCGGCACGAAGCGGACATCGCAGAGATCCTCGACCGTGAAGCCGCTTTTGCCGTCGCCGGTGTAGCGGCGGAGCGTCTGGACGGGCCCCTTGCCGATCGGCGCGACGAGAATTCCCCCAGGTTTCAGTTGTTGCAGCAGAGCTGTGGGCTCGCCCGGCGCCGCTGCCGTGACCATAATACGGTCGAACGGCGCCTGCTCGGGCCAGCCCTCGCCGCCGTCGCCGAAGCGGGTGATCACATTTGTGAGGCCGAGCGCCTTGAAGCGCGCCTCGGCCTCGCGGAGCAGGGTGCGATATCGCTCCACCGTATAGACCAGCCGGGCCAGTTTGGAGAGGACGGTCGTCTGGTAGCCCGAGCCGGCGCCGATCTCGAGCACCCGCGAGCGCTTCTCGATCTTCAGCGCCTGGGTCATCAGGCCGACGATGAAGGGCTGGCTGATGGTCTGGCCGCAGGCGATCGGCAGGGCCGAGTCCTCGAACGCCCGCTCCTTGAACAGCTCCGGGGTGAACAGCTCGCGTGGGGTAGCCTCGATGGCCTTCAGCACCTTGGGATCGGTGACGCCCTGGGTGCGCAGCGACAGGATGAGCCGGGCCATCCGGGCTTGTGGCGTCTCGTCTTCCGGCCTGGCCATGCTCACAGCCTCGGCGGCGGGCCGCCCAGCGCGCCCTTCAGCGCATGCACCGTGGGCATGTGGGACAGGTCGATGTGCAAGGGCGTGACCGAGATGCGGTGCTCGTAGAGCGCGCGCAGGTCGGTGCCCTCGGCGGGCTTGGAGCGCTCCTGGCGGAAGCCGATCCAGTAGTAGTCGCGGCCGCGCAGGTCGGTCCGCTTCTCCGCATGGCGGATCTGCACGTCGCGGAAGCCCTGGCGCGTGACCTCGACCTCCGTCACCTCGTCCGGCCGGGCGTCCGGGAAGTTGATGTTCATCACCACATCGGCCGGCCAGCCGACCTCCACCAGGCGCTTCAGGATGCCCGGCGCGAAGGCCTCCGCCGTCTCGAAGTAGTTCTCCCGCTGGACATAGCCGCCCATCTGCGACAGCGCCACGCCGGGCGCGCCCAGCGCCATGGCCTCGATCGCGCCAGCCACCGTGCCGGACATGGTCACGTCCTCGGCAAGGTTGGCGCCGCGGTTGACGCCGGAGAGCACGAGGTCGGGCTTTGCGCCCGTCACCAGCTCGTTGATCGCCAGCATCACGCAATCCGTCGGCGTGCCGGTGGTGGAGAACCGCCGCTCGCCCACCTTGCGCACCCGCACCGGGTCGGCCAGCGTCAGCGCCCGGCTCGCGCCCGACATCTCGTACTCCGGGGCGCAGATCCAGACGTCGTCGGAAAGCTGCCGCGCGATCCGCTCCAGCGCCGCCAGGCCCGGCGCATGGATGCCGTCGTCGTTGGTGAGGAGGATCCTCACGCCGCGCCTCCGATGTGCGTCAGGCCAGGCAGGTAGGGCTTCAGCGCCTCTGGTATCGCGATCCGGCCGCCCTCGTCCTGGTAGTTCTCCATCACCGCCACCAGGGTGCGGCCCACCGCCAGGCCCGAGCCGTTGAGGGTGTGGACGAACCGCGTGCCCTTCTCGCCGGCGGCCTTGGTGCGGGCGTCCATGCGCCGGGCCTGGAAGTCGCCGCAGTTCGAGCAGGAGCTGATCTCGCGGTAGCGGGCCTCGGACGGGATCCAGACCTCCAGGTCGTAGGTCTTGCGCGAGGCGAAGCCCATGTCGCCGGTGCAGAGCAGCACGGTGCGGAACGGCAGCCCCAGCCGCTTCAGCACGGTTTCGGCGCAACCGACCATCCGCTCGTGCTCGTCCTCTGACTGCTCTGGAACGGTGATGGAGACCAGCTCGACCTTGTAGAACTGGTGCTGGCGGATCATACCGCGGGTGTCGCGTCCCGACGCGCCGGCCTCCAGGCGGAAGCAAGGCGTCAGCGCGGTCAGCCGCAGCGGCAGCTCCTCCTGCGGCGTGATCTGCTCGCGCACGAGGTTCGTCAGCGACACCTCGGCGGTGGGGATCAGCCACCGGCCATCCGTCGTGTGGAACTGGTCATCGGCGAACTTGGGCAACTGGCTGGTGCCGTACATCGCCTCGTCACGAACCAGCAGCGGCGGCGAAACCTCCGTATAGCCATGCTCCTGGGTCTGCAGGTCGAGCATGAACTGGCCGAGCGCCCGCTCCAGGCGCGCGAGTTCGCCCTTCATGACCGTGAAACGCGCGCCGCTCATCCGGGCGGCCGCCTCGAAGTCGAGCAGGCCGAGGCCTTCGCCCAGGTCGACGTGGTCCTTCGGCGCGGAGATCGCGCGCGGCTCGCCCCAACGGCGGACCTCGACGTTGTCGTGCTCGTCCTCGCCCGGCGGCACGTCCGGGACAGGCAGGTTCGGCAGCGCCGCCAGCATCTGGCGCAGCAGCTCGGCGAGCTCCCGCTCGTGCTCGCCCTCCTGCTCCAGCGTCTTCTTCAGCGTCTCGACGTGGGCGATCAGCCGCGTGGCCTCCGCCTCGTCCTTCTTCGCCTTGGCCTGGCCGATCTTTTTCGAGGCCTCATTGCGCTCGGCTTGGGCGGCCTGCAGCGCGGTCTGGGCGGCCCGCAGGCGCCCGTCCAGGTCGAGGACCTCGGCGACCCGGCCGGACATGCCCTTCGCCGCCCAATGCTTCTCGTAGAGCTCGGGGTTTTCGCGAATGGCTCGGATGTCGTGCATGGCGACCGCTGGGAGGTGGGAGGCGCACCTTCCTAGTGCGCGTCGGCGGGCCGGCCAAGTCCTCTCAGATCGTCGCCACCTCGCGAGTGGCGGCCGACTTCGCCCGGCGAAGCTCGATCACCTTCACGCAGCCCACGGAGGCGAAGTAGAGCAGGATGATCGGCAAAGCGAGCAGGGTCTGGCTGATCGGGTCCGGCGGGGTGACCACGGCGGCCACCACGAACACGCCGACCACGGCGTAGCGCCAGCCGGAGAGCAGGGTCTTGGCCGATACCAGGCCCGCCATCCCCAGCAGCGTCAGCACCACCGGCAGCTGGAAGCAGAGGCCGAAGGCCAGCACCAGCGTGGTCACCAGGCTGAAGTAGTCGGAGACCTTGGGCAGCAGCTGCACCGAGATCGCGCCCGCGCCGACGATCTGCTGCGACAGCGAGAACCACAGCACGAACGGCAGGATCATGAAGTAGACCATCGCCGCGCCCAGCACGAACAGCACCGGGGCCGCGACCAGGAACGGCAGGAAGGCCCGCCGCTCGCGCTTGTAGAGCCCGGGCGCGACGAAGGCGTAGATCTGCCAGGCCAGCACCGGGAAGGCGAGGACCACCGCGCCCAGGCCGGCCAGCTTCACCTTGGTGAAGAAGAATTCCAGCGGCGCGGTGAAGACCAGGCTGGTCACCTTCCCCGGCGGCGGCGGCAGGTGGATGGCCCCGACCAGCGCCAGGAACATGTTCTTGGTCCCGTTGACGAAGCCCGCCAGGTCGAAGCCGCCGGAATGGGCCGGCTGTACCGCCCGGATCGCCAGCAGCTGGGCGGCGATCGAGAAGGGATGCAGCAGCAGGTTGAAGATCTGGGTCGCGAAGGCGAAGCAGAAGAAGAAGGCGACGGCCAGGGCCACGATGCAGACGATCAGCCGCTTGCGCAGCTCGATCAGGTGATCGAGCAGAGGCGCGCGGGAAGCCTCGATCTCCGCCTCGTCGCCGCCGTAGCTCACGCGCCCGGCCCCGCCGTCTTCTTCGCCCTCGGCCTGGCGGGAGTCTTGCCGGAAGCGGACGCCGTCGCCCTGGCCCGCTTGGCGCGCGGATTGGGCGCAGGCTCGGCGGCGGGCGCGGCGTCAGGCTCGGAGGGGGCCTCGTGGTAGGCGACGGCCGGCTGCGGCGCCTGCAGCTCGGCGCTGACCTCGTTCAGGCTCTGGTGGATGTCGACCAGGGCGTCATGGACCTCCGCCTGGCCGGCGTGGTCGGCCACGTCGGCGAACTGGGCGCGGCGCATGGCCTCGACTTCCTTGCGCAGCTCGTCGAGCTCCGACTGGCGGGCCATCTCGTCGAAGCTGGCGCGGAACTCGGCCGCCATGCCGCGCATCTTGCCCACGAACTGGCCAAGCTTTCGCATCAGCACCGGCAGGTCCTTCGGCCCGACGACCACGAGCGCGATGACGGCGGCCAGCAGGAATTCGAGGGCGCGTCCTTCGGGAAACATGGCGGGGGCTTACGCGCTTCGGGGCCGCGGGGAAAGCGGTGGCGCGCGCCGCTGGCTCAGCTTTGCGCCTTGTCCTTCTCGCTTTCGCTGGTCGGCGACTTGGCGGCGGTCTCCTGGGGATTTTCGCCGTCCTTGAGACCCTGGCGGAAAGCCTTGATGCCCTTGCCGGCGTCGCCCATCAGGCCCGACAGCTTGCCGCCGCCGCCGAAGACGATGGCGACGATCGCCAGCACGATCAGCCAGTGCCAGATCGAAAGAGAGCCCATGACGGCCAAAACTCCAAATGCGCGGCGCGCGCGTCCGCGCCTGCCGAGATTCACGGGCTTATATAGTCAGTTCTCTCCGCAGGCCAACGTCGCGCGCCAGCGGCCTAACGTCCCTCGTCCTCGCCCACGAAGTCGACGTGGAAATCCGGCGCCTCGCTGTCCAGCGGATCCTCGTCGAGGGCCGGGGCCGCGGGATTGGGCACGTCGAAGTCGGGCGGCAGGTCGAGGGAGAGCAGGCCCGCGGCCTTCATTTCCGCCATGCCCGGCAGGTCGGCCAGGCTCGCCAGGCCGAAGTGCTCAAGGAAGGCGTCGCTGGTGCCGTAGGTGACCGGCCGGCCCGGCGCGCGACGGCGGCCGCGCATCCGCACCAGGCCGAGCTCCAGCAGCACGTCCAGCGTGCCCTTGCTGGCCTGCACGCCGCGCACGGACTCGATTTCGGCGCGCGTCACCGGCTGGTGGTAGGCGATAATGGCCAGCGTCTCCTGGGCGGCCTTGGAGAGGCGGCGCGGCTCCTCCTTCTCCTCGGTCATCAGCCAGGCGAGGTCGGCGGCGGTCTGCAGGCGCCAGCGCCCGGCCACGCAGACCAGCTCCACGCCCCGCCCGGCATAGCGCGCCTGCAGCGCCGCGATGGCGCCTGCCACGTCCGCCTCCTCCGGCAGCCGCCGCGCCAGGTCCTCCTCGCTCAGCGGCCCGGCGGCGGCGAACAGCAGCGCCTCGACCGCGCGCACGGTCTCGTCGAGGGCGGTCACGCGCGCCGCTCCTCAAGCCGGGCGCGGATGTAGAGGTCGGCGAAGGCCTCCAGCTGGCGGGCCTCCAGAGCGCCTTCCTTGACCAGCTCCAGGCTGGCCGAAAGCGTCGAGGCGACATAGGAGGCGCGCGACGGTCCCTGTCCGCCCCCGCCGAACGGCGCGATGCCGGTCAGCGACGTCCACCGTTCCAGGTCCGGCAGCAGCCGCCTCAGCCGCTCGCGGGCGTCCTCCAGCGGATAGGCCTGGGGCGGACGCGGTGTATAGTGCCGCCGGGTCTCCTTCACCCGCTGGGCGATGTAGGCGCTCATCAGCTCATAGAGGTCGCCCTCGACGCGCTTCGAGGGAACCACCCGGATCGCCTGCGGATCGCCGCGGCCGAAGACGTCGCGGCCGAGCTGCGGCCGGGCCTTCAGCGCCTCCCCGGCCGTGCGCATGGCGTCGAGCTTGGCCAGCCGGAAGGCGAGCCGGGCGGCCACCTCCTCCGCCGGCGGCTCCTCGACCCTGGGCCGCTCCGGCTTGGGCAGCAGCAGGCGCGACTTCAGGTAGGCCAGCCAGGAGGCCATCACCAGGTAGTCGGCGGCGAGCGAGAAGCGCATCCGCCGCGCCTGGTGGACGAAGGCCAGGTACTGCTCGGCCAGCTTCAGCACCGAGAGCTTGAGGAGATCCACCTTCTGGCTGCGCGCCAGGGCCAGCAGCACGTGCAGCGGGCCCTCGTAGCCTTCCAGGTCGACGATCAAAGCCTCGCCGTCCTCGGCGGCGCTGGCCGCGGCGGTGAAGTCCAGGGCGGGCTGGAACGGCTGGCTCATCGCGCCGATCCTATCCGGTCCCGAGCGCCGCCGCGAACCGCGCCCGGGCCGCCTCGACATCGAGCGGCTCGGGCGCCCGGGCGATCCGCGCCAGAGCGGCGTCTGCACGGCGCGCCGCACGGCCCTTCAGCGCGCCTGCGCCCTCGGCCGCCGGCGCCATCTCCGCCATGTCGCCGTTGCAGTGCAGGACCACGTCGCAGCCGGCGGCGATCGAGGCGCGCGCCCGCTCGCGGAAGTCGCCGCTGAGCGCCTTCATCGACAGGTCGTCGCTCATCACCAGGCCGTCGAAGCCGATCGCCCCGCGGATCACCCTGCGGAAGGCCTTCCGCGAGGTGGTGGCCGGCCGCTTGCGGTCGATCGCCGAATAGATGACGTGGGCGGTCATGGCCATCGGCATGTCCGAGAGCACCCGGAAAGGCGCGAAGTCGCGGGCCTCGAGGTCTTCGAAGGCGGCCTCGACGACGGGCAGCTCCAGGTGACTGTCGGCCTTGGCGCGGCCGTGGCCGGGAATGTGCTTGATGACCGGCAGCACGCCGCCGGCGATCAGCCCCTCGGCCGCGGCGCGGCCCAGGAGCGCCACCGCCTCCGGGGTGTCGCCATAGGCGCGGTCGCCGATGATCTCGTGTCCCTGGGGGTCGGGCACGTCCAGCACCGGCACGCAGTCGACGTTGATTCCCAGGCTCGCCAGGTCGTGGGCGATCAGCCGCGCGCCCAGGCGGGTGATCTCCCGCCGCAGCAGGGGATCGAGCCGGCCGTAGGCGCGGCCCGGCGGGTAGACCGGCCAGTGCGGGGGCTTGAGCCGCTGCACGCGCCCGCCCTCCTGGTCGATCAGCACCGGCGCGTCGGCGCGGCCGACGGTTTCGCGCAGGGAGTCCACGAGGCCGCGCACCTGGTCAGGAGTCTCGACATTGCGGCCGAAGAGGATGAAACCCCACGGCTTCACCGCGCGGAAGAAGGCGGCCTCCTCGCGCCCGAGCGTGAGGCCGGCGCAGCCCAGGATGCAGGCGCCGACGCTCACTTGACGAAGCAGGCCTTGCCCGCCGCCTTCAGCCTGGCGCAGAAGGCCGCCGCCTGGGCGCGGCTGGAGAAGCCGGTCACCGCGGTGCGGTAGAGGACGTGGCCGCCCTTCTCGATCCGCTCGACGCCCTTGCCGCGGCCGACCGCCAGGCCTGGCGCAGCGGCGACGGCCTCGCTCCAGGCCTTGTCGGCGAGCGCCGTGGAGGAGACCGCGCCGATCTGCACCGCCGCGCCGCCGACGGTATGGGCGGGCTCGGGCGCAGGCTTCTCGACCGCAGGCTGCGGCTTGGCCGCAGCGACGGGTTTGGCTGGGACCGGCACGGCGGCGACCGGGGCGGCGACCGGGGCGGCGGCCGGCGCGGGGGCGGGCGGCAGAGCCGGTCGCAGGGGCGCGGCGTTTGCGGCCGGTGGCTGGGCGGCCGGCGGCTGGGCGGCCGAGGGACGCGCGGCGGGCTGCTCGGGCGGCGGCACGAACTGGGGCGCGGCGTTCGGCGCCTTGGCCGCCTGTCCCGCCTCCGACTGGTAGATCTGCAGGCCGGCGGCCGGATCCTGCGGCTGCGCCTCGTCCGGCGCCGGGCTCTTCAGCGCGCCCACCGGCGTCCCCACGGCCTGAGGCGCCTGGCCGGCCTCGCGCACGCCCGAGCGGTAGAACAGGAAGATCACGACGATCAGGCCGACCAGCACCAGGCCGCTGATGATCAGGGTGACGGGAAACGGCCGGGCTCCGCGCACCGGCTGGCGCGCGTCGAACGTCAGCGGCGCATCGGCGGTCGGAGGCGCATAGGCGCCACGGTTGGTCGTCTCGGACATCGCCAGGCTCCGAACAGGCAGGCGCGCCAGGCAAGGCTGCGAATCGCGCGCTTTCAAGGCGCAAGTCTAGCGGAGCGCGAAGGGCGTCGAAGCGTCCAGGATTGAAATCTTGTGGGCGGCCCCATCTCCCCACCGAAAGTGGGGCAGGTAGATTCTGCTAAGACCACATGTCGAGATGGAACAGCTTGCGGTGCTCCTCGATGGCGAAGCGGTCGGTCATGCCGGCGATGTAGTCGCAGACCACCCGCGCCCGGCCGGCCTCGTCGCGCCCCTGGGCGCGCTGGAACCACTCGGAGGGCATCACCTCAGGCTCGGCCATGAACAGCTGGAACATCTCCGCCAGGATCCGCCGGGCCTGGCTGCGGGTGCGGTTGACCTTCCAGTGGCGGTACATCCGTTCCATCAGGAAGCGCCGGAGCGCCGAGAGGTCCTCGACCATGTCGCGCGAAAAGCTGATCAGAGCGTGGCCCAGCATGCGCACGTCCTCCGGCGACCCCACGCCGTCGGCCGCCACCCGCCGACGCGTCTCGGCGAGCACGTCGTCGACCATGGCGCCGATCATCCGCCGCACCGCCTCCAGGCGGATGATGCCCGCGTCGCAGTCGGGGAAGTCGGCGAGCGCGCTCTCCAGATGCGGCCCGATCAGCGGCACGGCGCGCAGCTCCTCGAGATTGAACAGGCCCGCCAGCACCCCGTCGTCGACGTCGTGGTTGTTGTAGGCGATGTCATCGGACAGCGCGGCGACCTGAGCCTCCGCCGAGGCCCAGGTGGAGAGCCGAAGGTCGTACTGGGCGTCGAATTCGGCGATGGCGCGCCAGGACGGCCGCTCCAGCTTCTCGACCACCGGCCCGTTGTGCTTGATGACGCCCTCCAGCGTCTCCCAGGTGAGGTTCAGCCCGTCGAAGCGCGGGTAGCGCCGCTCGAGCCTGGTCACCACCCGGAAGGTCTGGACGTTGTGGTCGAAGCCGCCGAAGCCCTGCATCTGGATCTGCAGCTCGTCCTCGCCGGCGTGGCCGAACGGCGGATGGCCGAGGTCGTGGGCCAGGGCCACGGTCTCGGCGAGGTCGGGGTCGAGCCCAAGGGCGGTCGCGATCGACCTCGCGATCTGCGCCACCTCCAGCGAGTGCGTCAGGCGGGTGCGGAAGTGGTCGCCCTCGTGGGCCACGAAGACCTGGGTCTTCTCCTTCAGTCGGCGGAAGGCGGTGGTGTGGATGATCCGGTCGCGGTCGCGGGCGAAGGCGGTGCGCGTGCGGCTCTCCGGCTCGGTAAGCTTGCGTCCGCGGGAGCGGGCGGGGCTTTCGGCGAACGGCGCGCGGGCGGGGATCTGCGGCATCGGAACCTTAGGCGGACACGGGGCCCCTTGGTCGAAGCGGCCGGACGCCTCATATAGGTCAAGCCCCGATTGCATTAAAACGAAGATGACCGACCTGCCCACCGTCACGCTGACAGACGTCACCCTCTCCGAGACCGCCGCCCGCCGCCTGCGCGCCATCGCCGCCGCCGAGGGCCGGCCGGTGATGCTGCGCGTCGCCGTCGAAGGCGGCGGCTGCTCCGGTTTCCAGTACCAGTTCGACCTCGTGGGCGAGGCCGCGCCCGATGATCTCAAGGTCGAGCGCGACGGCGCCGCGGCCCTGGTCGACGAGGTTTCGCTGGCCTTCCTGAAGGGATCGGAGATCGACTTCGTCGAGGAGCTGGCCGGGGCGGAGTTCCGGGTGCGCAACCCCAACGCCAAGTCCAGCTGCGGCTGCGGGGTGAGCTTCTCGATCTAAGCGTCCAGCCACATTCTATTTTCGGCCATCGCCCACCCCGCTCGTCATCGCCCGGCTTTATGCAGGCGACCCATCCCAAAGCCGTTCCGCGACCCGGCTAATGCGCCGGCATTCGCGCCCGCTCCTCCGGCGTGCCGGGGAACATGTGCAGGAACGGCCCGGCCTCGGCGATCGCCCGGGCGACGCTCGGCCGCTGCAGCAGGCGCTCCTTGTAGGCGGCGAGCCTCGGATGCCCGTCCAGCGGCTCGGTCAGGCTGGCGTAGAACAGGGCCGGGGCGGCGGCGCAGTCGGCCAGGCTGAAGGCCTCGCCAGCGGTCCAGGGACTGGCCGGCAGGCGCTCCTCCAGCACGTCCCAGGCGTGGCGCAGCTTGGCGCGGGCGGTGTCCGCGGCCAGCGGATCGCGCTTGTCCGGGGGCCGAAGGCGGTCGCCCACGATCGGCTGGAAGGCGTCCATCACGTGCAGGTCGAAGACCCGGTCCCAGAGCCGCACCTGGCGCGCGGCGTCGCGGTCTTCCGGGATCAAGCGCCGAGGTCCGGGATAATGCTGGTCGAGGTAGTCGATGATGACGCTGGTCTCGAAGACCTCGACGCCGCGGTCCGTGTCGCGCAGCGCCGGGATCTTGCCGAAAGGCGAGAGCCGCAGAAAGGCCGTCCGCTCGGCCGGATCGCCGAGATTCACCATCGCCGGCGTGAACGGCGTCCCCAGCTCGTAGAGGGCGATGAGGACCTTCCAGCAATAGGACGACAGCGGGTGCAAGTGCAGCTCGAGCGGCATCATGGCCTCCTCATGATCGGGTCCGACCCTGAGTGTACCGCACGCCCCTTGGCAAGCCGCCTTGAGCCTCGGCCGGCGCGCCACTAGCTTCGCCGCGAGCTTCGGAGTCGCCATGCGCATCGCCACCTGGAACGTGAACTCGGTCAACGCCCGGCTGGAGACGGTCGTTCGCTGGTTCGAGGAGGCGGCGCCCGACGTCGCCTGCCTGCAGGAAATCAAGTGTGTCGACGAGAAGTTTCCCGCCGAACCCTTTGAACGGCTTGGCTATAATCTCGCGA
>CBJNAS010000083.1:0-11114 GCA_966434565.1 uncultured Phenylobacterium sp. | reverse complement strand
ACGGTCTACGGCCTGCCCGTGATCACGGCGATCATCAACAACAAGTCGCTGGGCATGGTGCGCCAGTGGCAGGAGATGTTCTATCAGGAGCGGTACAGCCACGTGGACTTGCAGGCCTCGCCGGACTTCGTGCCCGGCGAGGCCCAAGCCAAGCGCTCCGGCACCACCATCGGCATGAGCTTGTCCTCGCGCTTGGCGCCGTGCATCACCACCTCGCTCATCCTCGCCCCATCCCCTCCCCCCCCTGGACCGGGCGCTGGTCGCCCTGCTGGCCGAGCGCCAGCGCTACATGGACGCCGCCGCGCGCATCAAGACCGAGCGCGCCGCGGTGCGCGATGTGGCGCGGATCGAGGACGTGGTCGCCAAGGTCAAGGCCTACGCCGGCGAGGCCGGCCTGTCGGAAGCCATCGCCGAGCCGGTCTGGCGCACCCTGATCGACCGCTGCATCGCCTATGAGCTCGACCGCTGGGACGAGATCCGCGCAAAGCCCTAGGACCGGCCGATCGCGGCCTCATAGGCCGCGATCTCGGCCAGCGCGGCGGCGAGCGCCGCATGCACGGCGGCCAGGCCCGACGCGTCGCCGAGCTCGGCGGCTTCGCAGGCGTCCCCCAGCGCCCGCGCGCCAATGCCGCGCGCCGCGCCCTTGAGCGTGTGCGCGACCGCCCGCCAATCGGGATTGGCCGCCTCCAGCCCCGCCGCCCAGACGCCCGCCTGCTCCCGGAACAAGGCCACCACCTCCAGCGCGATCGCCGGTTCGCCGACGACGCCCTCGAGATAGCCGAAATCCACCACGCCCACGCCAGCCGCCCCCAACCCGGCCCCGCGAGGCCGCCCGTCCCTCTCTGGCGCGCGCCGCGCGGAAAGGAAAGCGTGCGCGGCCCTGGCGAAAGCGTTCCGCTTAAGTTCCGCTTGCGCCGGCCGCGCTGTTCGCTTAAACCCCCGCCTCCCAACGCCTTCGGGCCGGGACGGGTGTATAGCTCAGTTGGTAGAGCAGCTGACTCTTAATCAGCGGGTCCAAGGTTCGAATCCTTGTACACCCACCAAATTCCTTACGAAAATCAACCTATTAAGCGGCCACCTTTACAGTGGACCGTTCTAGCCTACCGTTTAGAACGGCGTTTAGAACGGTGAACTGCCGCGACGACGCCGCACCCGGCGCCCCCAAGGGGACGCCGTTCTAATGCCGATGCCAGAGTCAGAGGGGCCAAGCCTGCCGCTTGGCCGCGAATGGTCGCCGTCCGGCCGATCAATGGAGCCTGCGCCTAGAAGATCCGTCCGTACAACCACAGCGCCCTCGGCGCCGCGCTGACACGTACGCAGCCCGCGCGGCAGGGCCGGCGCAGCTGCATACGGTTTCTTCGCCGCCTCAGAAACGCTGCAGGTCGAGCGCTTCGGCGACCGCGGCATGACGGATCTTGCCGCCGAAGACGTTGAGGCCATTGGCGAGGTGGCGGTCGGCGGCCATCGCGTTCTCGGCGCCGAAATTCGCCAGCTTCAGGACGAACGGCAGCGTCGCATTGTTGAGCGCGAAGGCCGAGGTGCGGGCGACCGCGCCCGGCATGTTGGCGACACAATAATGGATCACGCCGTCGACTTCGAACACCGGATCCTCATGGGTGGTGGCGTGGCTGGTCTCGAAGCAGCCGCCCTGATCTATCGCGATATCGACCAGCACCGAGCCGCGCCTCATGCGACTAACCATCTCGCGGGTGACGAGCTTCGGGGCCGCGGCGCCCGGCACCAGGACGGCGCCGATCACCAACTCGGCCTCCGCGACCGCGGCAGTGATCGCGGCGCGGCTCGCATAAGCGGTCTTGATCTGGTTGGAGAAGAACATGTCCAGCTCGGCCAGCCGGGCATTGTTGATGTCATAGATGGTGACGTCAGCGCGCATGCCCACCGCCATCTGCGCCGCGTTCACGCCCGCGACACCGCCACCGAGGATCGCGACCTTGGCCGGCGCCACGCCGGGAACCCCGCCGAGCAGCACGCCGCGGCCGCCCTGCTCCTTCTCGAGATAATGCGCGCCGACCTGCATGGCCATGCGGCCAGCGACTTCGGACATCGGCTTCAAGAGCGGCAGCGAGCGATCCTCGGCCGTCACCGTCTCATAAGCGATGCAGGTCGCGCCGGACTTCATCAGGCCCTCGGCCTGCGGCCTGTCGGCGGCAAGATGGAGATAGGTGAACAAAAGATGGTGCGGCCTCAGGCGGGCAATCTCAACCGGCTGGGGTTCCTTGACCTTGACGATCATCTCGGCCGCTTCGAACACCGCGCCGGCGCTCGGCAGAATCTTGGCGCCAGCATCCACATAGGCTTGGTCTTCGAAATCGATGCCCTTGCCGGCCTGAGTCTCGACGACGACCTCATGGCCCGCAGCGACGAGATCGTGAACCGATCCCGGGGTCAGTCCCACACGATATTCGTGATTCTTGATTTCTTTCGGCACTCCGATGCGCACGTCCTGTCCTCCTTTAGATCAGACACCAAGCTTAGCTCGAACCGCTTCGACAAAGCTCCCGAATGCTCCCACTTGGACGGCGGACTGTGCAAAATCCTTGCGCGATTAGCTGAATGTATGCGAAAAATGAAGCGTGGACCGACTTGATCGCAAAATTCTCACGTTGCTCGAGCAGAATTCGGCGCTGACTAGTGAGGCGCTGGGCGCGCTCGTCGGCCTGTCAGCGTCGGCGACGCACCGCCGCGTCAGCGCACTCGAAAGCAACGGCATGATCCTCGGCTATCGCGCGCGGCTGTCGCGGGCGGCACGCGGCAATCCCTCCACGGTCTTTGTCCAAGTGACCTTAGTCGACCAGCGCCGCGCGACCATGGAGGCGTTCGAGACCGCGCTGGCTCGCACCGTTCAGGTCCGCGAGGCGCATCTGATGAGCGGCGAATCGGATTATCTGTTGAAGGTGCTGGTCGCCGCCGACGACAGCTATGAGCGCGTGCATCGCGAGATCCTCGCCGCACTGCCCGGCGTCCACCGCCTGGTCACCCAGTTCACCCTTCGAACGCTCGCCTCGTTGGAGGATTGAAGCCGGCCTTCATCCGACGGGATGATGCGGCCGACGCCAGGCGGCGAGCCCGTCCGAACGTCGAATACTGGAGAAATTGGTAGGCCGGCTGGGACTCGAACCCAGGACCATTCGATTAAAAGTCGAATGCTCTACCACTGAGCTACCGGCCCGCGACGCGAGGGGCGGGAACCCCAGGGCGAAGCGGCGCGGACCTTAGGCGCCGCGCCGCGCGGGCGCAAGGCCGGCGGCGCCTTAACTGCGCCGCAAGGCACGCTAGCATGCCTTTCAATGCGCAGAATCGCCGTCCTCGCCCTCGCCGCGTCCTCCCTGAGCGTGGCCGGCTGCATGACGTCGCGGGCGGACGGCTCTGGCAAGATCGAGACCTCCGCCGAGGCCAAGCGCGAGAACTTCGAGGGCGTGGTCTCCGCGCCGCTGCGCGACGCCAACATCCTGCGCACCAAGATTCCGCCGGTGCTGCTGGAGGCCATCGCCGATCCGTACGCGCTGCCGGACATTCCGGCGAAGGCCGGCAAGGCCCAGGCCTGCCGCACGCTCCAGGCGCTGGTCGAGCGGCTGGACGAGGCATTGGGGCCGGACCTCGACGTGCCGGTGGAGAGCCAGGGGCTGGCTCACCGCGGCCGCGACACCGCCATGAACTGGATGGCGACCGCCGCCTCCGACGTGGTCCCGTTCCACAGCTGGATCCGCAAGCTCTCCGGGGCCGAGCGCCACGACCGGCTGGTGCAGAACGCCATCACGTCCGGCGCGGTCCGGCGGGGCTATCTGAAGGGCCTCGGCGAGGCGCGCGGCTGCAACCCGCCGGCCACGCCCTCGCACATGCTCGCGGGCGCCCCGCCACCGACCCAGGAGATCCGCCTGAGACCGGCCTATCCGTTCCGCTGACGGGCGCGGAAGTCGGCGCGGAAGGCGGCCATGCGGCCCTCGGCGATGGCCGCGCGCAGCTCGCTCATCAGCCGTTGGAAGAAGGCGACGTTGTGCCAGGAGAGCAGCACCCGGCCGAGGATCTCGTCGGCCCGCACCAGGTGATGCAGATAGGCCTTGGAATAGTCGCGGCTGGCCGGGACGTCGCTTTCGGGGTCCAGCGGCGCCTGGTCCTCGGCGAAGCGGGCGTTCTTCAGGTTGATCGGGCCATCCCTGGTCCAGGCCTGGCCGTGGCGGCCCGAGCGGGTGGGGAGCACGCAGTCGAACATGTCGACGCCGCGGAACACGGCCTCGACGATGTCGATCGGCTTGCCGACGCCCATCAGGTAGCGCGGGCGTTCCGCCGGCAGCTGGCCGGGGGCGAAGTCCAGCGCCTCGCACATGGCCTCGTGCCCCTCACCCACCGCCAGGCCGCCGATGGCGTAGCCGTCGAAGCCGATCTCGACCAGCCGCTCGGCGGATTCCTGGCGCAACGCCTCCGACAGGCCGCCCTGCTGGATGCCGAACAGGGCCTGAGCCTCGCGCTGGCCGAACGCGGCCTTGCAGCGCGCGCCCCAGCGGGCGGAGCGGCGCATGGCCTCCGCGGCGCGGCCGTCGTCCGCCGGCAGGGCGACCAGCTCGTCAAGCTGCATGACGATGTCCGAGCCCAGCAGGTCGGCCTGGATCTGCATCGACCGCTCCGGCGAGAGCGCATGGCGCGAGCCGTCGATGTGGCTCTGGAAGGTGACCGCCTCCTCGGTGACCTTGGCGATCTTGGACAGGGACATGACCTGGAAGCCGCCCGAGTCGGTCAGGATCGGCTTCTCCCAGCGCATGAAGCGATGCAGCCCGCCCAGCCGCGCCACCCGCTCGGCGCTGGGGCGCAGCATCAGGTGGTAGGTATTGCCGAGGAGGATGTCCGCGCCGGTGGCGCTCACCTGGTCGACGGTCAGCGCCTTGACCGTGCCCGCGGTCCCCACCGGCATGAAGGCAGGCGTGCGGATCTCGCCGCGCGGGGTCGAGAGCGCGCCCGTGCGGGCCCGCCCGTCCTTGGCGGTCAGGGCGAAGGGAAAGGCCGCCATCAGCCCTCCCCTCGCCACAGCAGGCTGGAGTCGCCGTAGGAATAGAAGCGGTAGCCGGTGGCGATGGCGTGGGCGTAGGCCGCGCGCATGGTCTCCAGCCCCGCGAAGGCGGCCACCAGCATGAACAGCGTCGACTTGGGCAGGTGGAAGTTGGTCATCAGCCCGTCGGCCGCGCGGAAGCGATAGCCCGGGGTGATGAAGATCGCCGTCTCGCCGAGGAAGGGACGGATCTCCCCGCCCTCTGTCGCGGCCGATTCCAGCAGCCGCAGGGAGGTGGTGCCGACGCAGACGATGCGTCCGCCGGCGGCGCGGACCTCATTCAGCCGCCGCGCGGTGGCGGCGTCCACCTCGCCCCACTCGGCGTGCATGCGGTGCTCGGCGACCGTCTCGGTCTTCACCGGCAGGAAGGTGCCGGCGCCCACGTGCAGGGTGACGAAGGCCCAGCCCACGCCGGCCTCGGCCAGGCGCTGGAGCAGTTCGGGCGTGAAGTGCAGTCCGGCGGTGGGGGCTGCGACCGAGCCGTCCTCGGCGGCGTAGACCGTCTGGTAGTCGGCGCGGTCCTTTTCGTCCTCGGCTCGCCGCGCGGCGATGTAGGGCGGCAGCGGCATGGCCCCGCGCTCGGCGATCGCCGCGTCAAGGTCCGGGCCGGAGAGGTCGAAGGCCAAGGTCAGCTCGCCGCCTTCGCCCTTGGCCTTCACCGTGGCGTCCAGGCTTCCCAGCAGGCAGGCGCGATCGCCAATCTCGCGGGCGCCGGTCTCGCCGAAGGCGATACGGTCGCCCACGGCCAGGCGCTTGCCGGGGCGCATGAAGGCCGACCAGAGGTGCGGCGCGAGCCTGCGGTGCAGGGTGGCATCGACGGCGACCTCGCTCCCCTCGCGCCGGCGCACGCCTTTCAGCCGCGCCGGGATCACCCGGGTGTCGTTGAGCACCAGGACGTCGCCGCGGCGCAGCTCGCCGGGCAGATCGCGCACCGAAAGGTCGCGGAGCGGCCTGGCGGGCTCCACCACCAGCAGGCGCGCGGAATCCCGCGGGCTCGCGGGGCGGAGCGCAATGAGCTCGTCGGGCAGATCGAAGTCGAAATCGTCAAGTCGCATGAACCCGCGCCTGTGGCCATGTGCGAGGGAGCGCGTCAAGCGCCGCCCGTGCTAGAGGGGCCGCCGATGCGTTTCGTCCGGCCTCTTTTCACCCTGCTGCTCTGGCTGGCCCTGCTGCTGCTGGCGAGCGCGTCGGCGGCGGGGAGCCTGGCCGCGCAGCTCGGGCGCACGAGCCTCGCGTGGGACGTGCTCGCGCAGTTCGCGCCGCTCTGGCTGCTGGCGGGGCTGGGCGCGATGGGCGGCAGCCTGCTGCTCCGGGCCTGGCGCCGCTGGACGGTCGCCGGCCTCGCCCTGGTCGGCGTGATCGCTGCGGCCGCGCTGATCGCGCCGGAATATCTGCGCCCGGCGGGGCCGCAGGCGCCGGCGGCGGCGCCCGACCAGCTGAAGGTCGTGCAGTTCAACATCTGGCACGAGAACCCGGACCCCGCGCCCATACTGGCCTGGCTGGACGCCGAGGCGCCGGACATCGCCGTGATCGAGGAGAACTCGCCGCGTTTCCGGCGCGCGCTGTCCCTCCACGGCGGCTGGGCGATCGCTTGCCCGGCCTGCGAGGTGCTGATCCTCTCGCGGCGGCCGGCGCTCGAGGTGAACAATCCGCCGCGCCGCCGGCGGGCGCCGCCCGCCCCGCTCACCCGCGCGGTGTTCCGCGACCAGCGCGGCCCGTTCGAGATCATCGGCGTGCACAATGCCTGGCCCACCGATCCCGACCAGCCCTACCAGGAGCGGCGGCTGGCCGCCGTCATCGCGACCGCGCCCAAGGACCGGCTGATCGTCACCGGCGACTTCAACTCGACGCCGTGGTCCTTCGCCCGCCGCCGCTGGGACCAGGCCTTCGGCATTCCGCGCCGGGAGCGCGCCGTCGCCTCCTGGCCAGCGCACCGCTACAAGCGCCTGCGCTGGGTGGGCATGCCCTTCCTGCCGATCGACCACGTCTACGCGGGCCCCGGCTGGGCGACGGTGAGCGTCCGGCGGGGGCCGCGGCTCACCTCCGACCACTATCCGCTGGTCGTCAATCTAGCGCCCGTCGCGCCGCGGTGAGCGCGCCCTCGAGCTTGTCACGCTCGGCCGCGTAGTCGCGCGCCTGCGCCTCGCTCCGGCGCTCCAGCGCCTCCCGCTCCTGGGCGAGCTTCGCGCGCGCCGCATCCTGCGCGGCGTCCAGCTCGGCCAGGCGCCGCTCCAGGTCGGCGACCTTCTTCAGCGCCGCCTTGGAGGGGCTTCGAGGCTTGGCCGGCGGCCGCGCCGCCCTCAGCTTGGCGAGCTCGCCGCGGGTCCCCGCCGGACGGCGCAGCACCTCGCCCGGTTGCGCCGTGGCGGCGGCGACTAGCGCCGGATCGTCCGTCTCGTGCGCCAAGCCGGCCTTGAAGACGTCCTGACGGACGCCCCAGGCGGCCAGCGCCTTGGACCGGCTCGTGGCCGCCACGACGAAGTCCGTCAGCCCGTCGGAGGTGACGAAGACCTTCAGCCGCGCGGCCACGGCCAGGCGCCTTACGGCAGGACGTCCGCCGCGTTCTCCACGTCGGCGGCGACCTTCAGGCTGATGATCTTGCCTGGATCGCGCGGCGGCTCGCCCTTCGGCAGTGCGTCAACGTGCTCCATGCCAGACACCACCTCGCCCCACACCGTGTACTGCCGGTCGAGGAAGGTGGCGTCGTCGAAGCAGATGAAGAACTGGCTGTTGGCCGAGTCGGGGTGCGGGGTACGGGCCATGGAGCACACCCCGCGCACGTGGCGCACGTCACTGAACTCTGCTTTCAGATTGGGCTTGTCCGAGCCGCCGCGGCCGGTGCCGGCGGGGTCACCGCCCTGGGCCATGAAGCCCGGAATCACGCGGTGGAACACCACCCCGTCGTAGAAGCCTTCGCGCGTCAGCTCCTTGATACGGGCCACGTGGCCTGGCGCCACGTCGGGGCGGAGCTTGATCACCACCGGCCCGCTCTCGAGCGTCATGATCAGGAAATTCTCGGGATCTTGGGCCATCTCATTTCACCTCTGAGGGGATGTTCACGTCGCAGGCCGAAAATCCGGCCCCTTCTTGCGCCCGCACGCGGGCCAGCTCGGCTCGGAACCACGGCCCGGCGGGATCGATCACCCGCAGGCTCGGCCGCTCGGCGGCAGGCAAATCGGCGAGCAGGCGCACGCGTTCCATGCGGTCCTGCGGATCGGCGACGGGCTCGCCGGTCTTGATGGCGAGCACCACGTCCTGGCCGGCGACCACGCGGCCGAAGGCTGTGTAGCGCTTCTCCAGCTTGGGATAGGCCGCGCGCATCAGGAAGAACTGGCTGTTGGCGGAATCCGGATTATCCGAGCGCGCCGCCCCGGCCACGCCCGGGCAGTAGAGCGGCCAGGCCTGGACCTTGCCGTCGCGGGTCATCGCGGCCAGCATCATGCTCTGGCTCACCACCGGCAGGGACTTGACGAAGCCCACCTCGGCCACGGTCTGATCGGCCGCCTGGACGACGGGCGTCTCGGGACCGCGGCGAAAGAAGAACTCGGCCGGCACGTCCGGCAGTTTCGAGCCGCCCATGCCGTTGTTCTGCGGATCGCCGGTCTGGTCCATGAAGCCGTCGATCACCCGGAAAAAGGTCTGGCCGTCATAGAAGTGCTCGTGCGCCAGCTCGCGCACGCGGGCGGTGAACTGGGGGGCGACCTCGGGAACCAGCTCCAGGAAGATCCGGCCCTTGTTGGTGTCGATCACCAGGACATCGTTCGGGTCGGGCGTGCGCCAATCACCGGGCCCAGGAACGCCGGGACCAGGAACGCCGGGACCTGGGGACGCGGCTGCAGCCGGCGAGGCCAGAAGAGACAGCGCGGCGAACGCGCTCGCCAGCAGGACGGATTTCATGCGGCGTACTCGTATCCGGCCCGGCCCTGCTGGACCAGCCCAGGACGGCAAGAAAAACTCCGGAGTCAGGCGCGGCCGAACTTCTGCAGCAGCCGGTCCCTGACGCTCGGGCTGACGAACTTGGAGACGTCGCCGCCCAGCTCGGCGATCTCCTTCACCAGCTTCGAGGCGATCGCCTGGTGCCGCGGATCGGCCATGAAGAAGACCGTCTCGATGTCGCGGTCCAGCTGCTGGTTCATGGCCGTCATCTGGAACTCGAACTCGAAGTCGGCCACCGCCCGCAGGCCACGGACGATGACGCTGGCGCCCACCTGGCGGGCGAAGTGCATGGTCAGGCCCTGGAACGGCTGGACGACGACCTCGGTCATCTTGCGCAGCGGCGCCGCGGCCTCCTCGACGATGGCGACCCGCTCGTCGAGGGTGAACAGCGGCCCCTTCCCGGCGTTGATCGCCACCCCCAGCACCAGCCGGTCCACCAGCTTGGCCGCCCGCCCGATGATGTCGAGGTGGCCGTTGTGGATCGGGTCGAATGTGCCCGGATAAAGCGCGACGCGGGTCATGCGGCCTCTGTCCCCCAGTCCCGCTTCGGCTTTCGCCGGGGCGGAGGGATCTGGCAAGATGAAATTTCCATGGCAGGCCGCCGCCGGCCCCGCGGGCAGGGTGTCGCATCGCCGTTTCGGCGGCCGTCCCGGCCCCGCCATCGATCGGCGGCGCCGCGCCATGCCGCCGGCTTTCCCGACCCCTGCCGGGGCGAGGCCTCGTGCGCCTCCAGGTCGAAGGTGGTCAGCGCATCCCCGAGTTCGTCCGGCGGAAGACCGCCGCCCGCCCGGCGCGCACGCTCCGCGCGCTGCCGGTCGAGCGCCTGCCGCTCGGCGCGCGCCGGCCGCGGCCTGGCTGGCGCGAAAATAGGCCTGCGCGGTCAGCCGCCCGGCCATTTCCCGCAACCGCCGCAAGGTCCACTCATGGGCCTCGGCCACGTCCGCGAAGTCCTGCCTCGACGGCGACGTTACACTTCCCATACCCCGCTCAAGCTGTGGTATAGGGAGGGCGTAGCGTGAACGCGCCCGCACTCCCGATTCCAACCCGCGGGCTATGGAGCCTGTGGGATATGCTTGAGCTCAAAGCTGGTGCTTTCCAGGAAGCGGTTGGTCGCCTCAGTGAAATCGAATGGTTCGTCCGCGGCATGACGACGGCCACCGAAGTAAATGATCAAGAACATAGGGTATTTCACGAGGATACGGCGCTTGATGACGGTGACCGTCAGTGGATCGAGGCGCGTTTAACGATGCTGGAGGCGCATCTTGGCGTTCTAGACACGCCAATTACAAAGCTGGCTCTTGATGACGCCCGCGAGAAGATCTCGTTCCACGCGGCAACCTGGAAGACTGTGCGTGAGCAATTCCAAGATGTTCAACAGACGTTGCGCCGCGAGCTGTCGCTGCGCGCCGTGCTGGTTCTAGAGGCGAAGGAGCAAGCGCTCTACGCCCCCTCTGAGCCGCCATTCGGCGCAGCGGTGGCCACAGCCTTTCCATCTGAAGCGGCATACGAGATCGACGAAGCAGGCAAGTGCCTTGCGCTAGGGCGGTCAACCGCCTGCGTTTTCCATCTGATGCGGACGATGGAGGCGGGGCTGCGTGCTGTCGGCAAGTGCTTGGGCATCCCAGACCCCGTGCGGGCGGCCGATCGGAACTGGGGCAACATGCTTCAACGCATCAAGGACGAGATGGACGAGCGCACCCAAAAAAAGAGCGGGAAAGCTTGGATAAGTCGGACGGACAAGGACCTGTTTGCGAGCGTCTATGTGACTCTCGATGCGATCCGCGCCGCTTGGCGCAACACTACGATGCATGTTGAGAGCAAATATACACCGGATGAAGCCGAGCACATTTTCAACTGCGTCCGGATGTTCATGAAGACTCTGGCGGCTCGTTGCGACGAAGCGGGGAACCCCGTCGCGTGACTTCCTCAAAGGCCTTCTCGAAATCTGCTGGGTCCTCCGAAGCCTCCACCTCGCGCGCCATGTCCTTGAAGCGCTCATGGCGCTCGGTGTCGGTGAGCTTTGGCTTGGCGTCTTTCTTAGTCCTCATAATTGTAGGACTCCTCGTCCTTCTGGGTGGAAAACTCCTTGGTTCTTCGGTCACACACCCAGGCGAAA
>CBJNAS010000082.1:0-11121 GCA_966434565.1 uncultured Phenylobacterium sp. | reverse complement strand
AGCGGGATCTCCAGGGCGCAGGACGGGACCCGGCTGGAGCGCTGCGGCGCGCGCGCCGGGCTGGTCGGCGAGAGCCGGATGCGCAGGGCCGACGTGGCCGCCGCCACCCGGGCCCTGCTGGGCTGAACCTAGAGCACGATGCGGCGCATCGTGCTCAGCAATCGAAAATTTGGAGCGCGTTCGGGCGGCCGAAACGGCCGTCGCGCTCCAGGCGAATCGAGTCGCCGCGGCAGCTCTGCCGGAAAAAGAAAAGCTCTGCAAAATCAGCGACGCGGCCGGTAACTTGACATTAACAAAGAACACCTAGAGAACATTTCTAGCGTTTGCGCTTTGTTCTCGAAGCGCTCTGGCCGTAAGGTGTCGCCGTCATGCTCACGCGCAAGCAGCACGAATTGCTCATGTTCATTCATGAGCGCATCAAGGAGACTGGAGTCTCCCCCTCCTTCGACGAGATGAAGGAGGCCTTGGACTTGGCCTCCAAGTCGGGGATCCACCGGCTGATCACGGCCCTGGAGGAGCGCGGCTTCCTGCGCCGCCTGCCGCACCGCGCCCGCGCGCTGGAGGTGGTGAAGCTGCCGCAACAGGCGACGACCGCGGCGCCGCCGAAGGGGCGGGCCCCGTTCAAGCCCCAGCTGGTCGAGGCCGGCCAGGCCCTGCCCGCCGCCGCCAACGAGACGCGCGAGCTGCCGGTGCTCGGCCGCATCGCCGCCGGCACCCCGATCGAGGCGATCCAACAGGAGCGCGACCGCCTGCCCGTGCCCGAGGCGCTGCTCGGCGCGGGCGAGCACTTCGTGCTCGAGGTCCAGGGCGATTCCATGATCAACGCCGGCATCTTGGACGGCGACTTCGTGGTCATCCGCCGCACCGACTCGGCCAGCTCCGGCGACATCGTCGTGGCCCTGGTGATGGGCGAGGAAGCCACCCTCAAGCGCCTGCGCAAGAAGGGCGCCTCCATCGCCTTGGAAGCCGCGAATCCCGCCTACGAGACCCGCATCTTCGGCCCGGACCAGGTCTCCGTGCAGGGCAAGCTGGTGGGGCTGATCCGGCGATATCACTAGTCGAACCACGGGAAGACACGGATCACACGAATTCCGTGCGTCGGCTCGTGGCCGATTATTCCGTGTAGTCAGTATATTCCGTGGTCAAATAACGGCTCACCTTAGATCCAGCCCCCAGGTCCACGGCCGTCGTCCCCGCTGGTCCTGGGCCCAGACCACCCGCCAGCTTCCGTTCGGCTCGCGATAGAGCTCCGCCGAGCCGCCACGCCGGAAGTCTGGCCCGGTCAGCACCAGGGCCGCGGCGCAGCTCTCCGGCCGAAAGTCGTTCCTGAGCACCACCACCTCCGCGGCTCCGCAGATCGTCTCCAGGCGTCCGGGCGGGAGCGGCCGCTTCAGGTTCCAGGCCGCCGCCAGCCTGACCGGCGCGCCAGGCCTGGGCGCGCAGCTCTGGCGGTCGCAGTCGTAGGCGGCGTCGCGCCGGCCCACGTCCTCCTGTGGCTCCAATCCGCGCCGCCGCGACCAGAGCTCCGCGCCGAACAGCTTCACGTCCGGCCGCAGCAGGATCGCCTGGCCCTCGCCGCTGCGGACCGCGGCCGTCGCCCCGTCGGCGCTCACCCAGGCGTCCGGCGTGGGTGGCTTGGGCGCCAGCGTCACCGCCAGCGCGAACGGCAGCCCCAGGAGCCGGACCGGCCCGCGCCAGAGGCAAAGCCAGAGCAGGCCCAGGAAGGCCGCCGGCAGGGTCCAGGCGGGGCCGCTGGCGATCAGCACCTGGGCGTGCGGCGCGGCGGCGGCGGCGGCGGCGATGCGGTTCATCAGGCCGATGGCGAATCCCGCCAGCCTGAGCGGCCATTCGTCGAGGCCGAACGGCATCAGCAGCGCGCCCAGCGCCAGCCCGGGCATCATCAGGATCGAGGAGATCGGCTCGACCAGCAGGTTGGAGACCAGACCCCAGGTGGAGATGCGGTTGAAGTCCTGGATGGCGAAGGGCGCGGTGGCGAGGCCCGCCACCAGGCTGATCGCCGCGCCGGCCAGCAGCCAGTTCCCGCCGTTCTGCACCAGCCGGATCGGCCAGGGGGTGTTGATCTCCTTCACCGGATGCGGCCACACGCCGGCCAGCGCCACCAGGGCGGCGGTGGCCGCAAACGACATCTGGAAGCCCGGCTGGGTCACGGCCTCCGGCTGCAGCAACAGGACCACGAAGGCTGCCACCGCCAAGGCGTGCAGGCTGATCGCCCGCCGGTCGGCGAGGATCGCGCCAAAGGCGATGGCGGCGGTCACCGCCGACCGCTCCGCCGGCGGCGGGGCCCCGGAGAGGACGAGGTAGGCCAGCACCGCGGCGAGGGCGACGGCCGCGGCGGTCTTCTTGCCGTCGATGCGCAGCGCCAGCCAGGGCCAGGCGGCGATCAACAGGCGCAGGCCCGCGAAAGTGAAGCCGCCGACGATCGCCATGTGCACGCCGGAAATGGAGATGATGTGCGCCAGCCCCGAGGTGCGCAGGTCGTTCACCTCCGCCTGCGGAATGAAGGCGGTCTCGCCGGTGGTCATCGCCGCGGCCAGGCCGCCCGTCGCGGGGCCCAGCACCGCGACGATCCGCTTTGTCATCGCCCAGCGTATCGCGTTGATGCGCATGGTCATGCGCAGCCGCCAGGGCGGATCGGCGGGCGCGGCCCAGGGCTGCGGAGCGCCGAGCGAGAAGCCGACGCCGCCGACGCTCTCGAAGAAGGCGTCGCGGGCGAAGTCGTAGGCGCCGGGGCTCGCTGGCTGCGGCGGCGCGTCGATCACGGCGAAGAGGCTGATCGCCTGGCCCGGGGCGGGGATCTCGGGCGCCTCGCGCAGGGTGACCCGCGCGCGGATCGGCGTCGCGGCCGGCGCGAGCTCGCCCAGGCGATAGGGCGCCACCAGCAGCCGTTGGGCGCCGCCCTGCCCCGGTCCGGCCACGTCGACCACCCAGCCCTCCAGCCGTTGGGGCGCCGACTGCGGCGCGACCACCGGCGCCTTGACCCGCTCGACGCGGATCTTGGCCGTGGCGAATCCGGCAAGGCCGCAGGCCGCCAGCACCAGCGCCGCCCCTGCCACCCGCGAGCGGGCCCGCCGCGCCGCGCCCAGCAGCACCAGCGCCGTCGCCAGGAGGCTCCAGGCGACCCAGGCCCAGGGCTCGCGCGGCAGGACGAAATAGAGCGCCGAGCCGCCGCCGAACGCCACGGGAGTCCACAGTCGCCAGCGTGTTCCCTGGGCCGCGATCTCGTCGGCCAGCCGGTCGCGCGCCGCCCGCAGGCTAGGAGGCTTGCGAATCCACGTGCTAAGAGGCGCCGCCCGTCCGCCGCCGGCGGGCGCAACCTCCTGCAGACCCGTCTCATCGATGTCCGACCGCCCCGTCGTCACCCGGATCGCCCCCTCGCCCACGGGCATGATGCACATAGGCACCGCCCGGACGGCGCTTTTCAACTGGTTGTACGCCCGCCACACTGGCGGCAAGTTCCTGTTGCGCATCGAGGACACCGACCGCGAACGCTCCACCGCCGACGCGGTCCAGGTGATCTTCGACGGCCTGACCTGGCTGGGCCTGGAGGCCGACGAGCCGCCGGTGTTCCAGTTCGCCCGCGCCGAACGGCATCGCGAGGTGGCTCTGGCCCTGCTGGAGCGCGGCGAGGCCTATCGCGACTACATGACCCCCGAAGAGCTGGAGACCGAGCGCGAGCGCGCCCGCGCCGAGGGCCGGGTCGTGCGCTCGCCCTGGCGCGAGGCCTCGCGCGAGCAGGCGCCGGACCGCCCCTTTGTCGTGCGCCTGAAGAGCCCGCGCGAGGGCGCGACCATGATCGACGACCAGGTCAAGGGCGAGGTCACCTTCCAGAACAACCAGCTGGACGACCTCATCCTGCTGCGCTCGGACGGCACGCCCACCTACAACCTGGCCGTCGTCGTCGACGACCACGACATGAGCGTGACGCACGTGATCCGCGGCGACGACCATCTGGCCAACGCCGCGCGCCAGACCCTGATCTACAAGGGCATGGGCTGGGAGACGCCGGTCTGGGCGCACCTGCCGCTGATCCACGGCCCGGACGGCGCCAAGCTTTCCAAGCGGCACGGCGCCCAGGCGGTCAGCGAGTTCGCCGAGATGGGCTACCTGCCCGAGGCGATGCGCAACTACCTCGCCAAGCTGGGCTGGGGCCACGGCGACGACGAGATCTTCGCCGACGAGCAGGCGGTCGCCTGGTTCGACATCAGGGATGTGGTGAGTGCGCCGGCCCGCCTCGACTGGGCCAAGCTCAACCACCTCAACAACCACTACATCCGCCTGGCCGACGCCGGCCGGCTCACGGCCCTGGTGGCGCACGTCCATCGCAGCCGGGACTGGCCGCTGCACGAACGCGATCTGCCGGTGCTGGAGCGGACCATTCCCCTGGTGCGCGACGGGGCCAAGACCTTGCTCGACCTCGCCGACGCCACGGTGTTCGTGCTCAAGGCGCGGCCGCTGGAAATGCCTGAAAAGGTGCAGAAACTGCTCAACGAGGAGACACGCGACCGCCTGTCGCGCCTGCGCGCGCGACTGGCAGGGACCCCGGCCTGGGAAGTTGCTGTACTGGAGGGCGAACTGCGCGCGTTTGCGGATTCCGAAGGGGTGGGGCTGGGCAAGATCGGCCCCGCCTTGCGGGGGGTCCTGTCCGGCGGATCACCGGCGCCGGATCTCGCGGGCGCCCTCGTCGCGCTCGGCAAGGTCGAAAGCCTCGGGCGGCTTGACGATGTGCTTTCGCCCGCTTCGTAAACGAGTATAAGGCGCGCGAAACGAACGCTAGAATTTGACTGAAGGGGTAAGCATGGGCGAAACGGCGAAGATCGGCATCGGCGATAAGACGCTCGAGCTTCCGGTGCTGAAGGGCACGGCCGGCCCGGACGTCGTCGACATCCGCAAGCTCTACGGCGAAGCCGACGTCTTCACCTACGACCCCGGCTTCACCTCGACAGCGAGCTGCGAGAGCGCCATCACCTTCATCGACGGCGACAAGGGCGTGCTGCTGCACCGCGGCTACCCGATCGACCAGCTGGCCGAACAGTCGAGCTTTCTGGAAGTCTGCTACCTGCTGCTGCACGGCGAGCTGCCGACCGCGCCGGCCTTCGCCGAGTTCGAGCACAACATCACCTACCACACGATGTTGCACGACCAGTTCGACCGCTTCTTCCAGGGCTTCCGCCGCGACGCCCACCCCATGGCGATCATGGTCGGCGCCGTGGGCGCGCTGTCGGCCTTCTATCACGACAGCACCAACATCAACGACCCGGAGCAGCGGATGATCTCCGCGCACCGGATGATCGCCAAGATGCCGACGATCGCCGCCCGCGCCTTCAAGTACTTCCGCGGCCAGCCGTTCGTGCACCCGCGCAACGAGCTCAGCTACGCCGAGAACTTCCTGCGCATGTGCTTCTCGGTGCCGGCTGAGGACTGGAAAGCCAACCCGGTCCTGACCCGGGCGATGGACCGCATCTTCATCCTGCACGCCGACCACGAGCAGAACGCCTCCACCTCGACGGTGCGCCTGGCGGGTTCCTCCGGGGCCAACCCCTTCGCCTGCATCGCCGCCGGCATCGCCTGCCTCTGGGGCCCCAGCCACGGCGGGGCCAACGAGGAGGCGCTGAACATGCTCAAGGAGATCGGCTCGGTCGATCGCATCCCCGAGTACGTCCAGGGCGTGAAGGACCGCAGATACCGCCTGATGGGCTTCGGCCACCGGGTCTACAAGAACTACGACCCGCGCGCCAAGGTGATGCAGAAGACCTGCCACGAAGTGCTGGCGGAGGTCGGCCACGCGGACGATCCGCTGCTCAGGGTGGCTATGGAGCTCGAGAAGATCGCGCTCAACGACCCCTATTTCGTCGAGCGCAAGCTCTATCCGAACGTCGACTTCTACTCGGGCATCACGCTGCGGGCCCTGGGCTTCCCGGCGGAGATGTTCACCGTCCTCTTCGCGCTCGCGCGCACCGTGGGCTGGATCGCCCAGTGGAGGGAGATGGTCGAAGACCCCACCCAGCGGATCGGCCGCCCCCGCCAGCTCTACACCGGCTCGCCGCAGCGGGACTACGTGGCGCTCGACAAGCGCGGCTGAGTTCGGTCGCCAGACACAACGAAGGCCCGCAGGCGACTGCGGGCCTTTTGCGTTGAAAGCCAGACCCCGCTCATCGCGCGGACACGGCCCTTGCGATTCCTCGCCACAATCTGCCGCAACCGTGATAGCCGCCGCGCATGCATGCTCCCGTCCGCATTTGGCTCGAGGTCGCCCATCACCAGGCCTTCCGTATTGGCGGTTGGGCCTTCGTGCGTTCGCAGGCGGGCGAGGTCAGCGGAACCGCGGGGGGAGAGCGCCGTATCGATCTGGAGCGGACCAGCCTGGCGGCGATGCTCGCTGCGTTGCGCGATCTGGCGCCCGGCGCATCCGTCGAGCTCCACACCTCGTCGCTTCAAGTGCTCGCCATCCCGCGCCGCATCGCGACCGCCGAAGCCGACGGTAACCCGCCCACGGAAGACCTCGACCTCTGGGCGCAGGCCGTCACGGCGCTCCGTCGCCTCGACGTCCGCATGCGCCGGGCCGAGCTCGCGCCCCGCAGCGCCAGCGCGTTCGCCGCCGCCTGGGCCGACCTCGCCCGCGACCGCGCGAAGGACAAGGGCGCGTTCACCTGCGCGATCCCGAAGCCGAACCTGGCCAAGTCGGGGGTCTGAAGGCAGCGAGCGGCAGCTGGCGGAGCTCTGCATGAGATACGATGACGACGAGACAGACGGTGGCGGGTTCGACGTCGACGACTGGAGGCGGGTGAAAGCCTTCACGGGCGCCGTGGCGACGCTGGACGATGTCCAGGCGCGTCGGGCGGTGTTCGCCCTGTCCGATACGGCCGCCGCACGCACGCTGGACATGGAGCTCCCGCAACCGGTGATCTGGTGGGAGGACGAGGGCGAGCAAGCGGCTGTGGCGGTGCAGGCCGAGACCCATCTCACCCGGGATGGCGAGACAATGGAGGTGCTCGGCCTCATTCTGCCAGACGGCGGTTCGGCCGTGGCGCTATTGGACGATGTCGACCTGGTCGACGACACCGACCCGACTTGGCGCGAGCTCGTCGCCAGCGCGGTGGACGACATCGAGGCAGGGGATAGCTGAAGGCTCTGACTCACCCAGCCAAAGTCAGGCTGGACGAACGCTCGGCGATCTCGGCCCTTCCAACACCCTTAGCACCGCCTCCGCCGCCGCCTCGTCCGGGTCGGGGCCGCCCAGGCCCATCCTGGCCAGGGCGGCGTATTGCGCGCGCACCTGGCCGCGGCGCAGCGCCTCGTCATCGAGCCGGCGCGCCACTTCGGCGGCCAGCGCCGGGCCGTTGCAGGCGTGCTGGATGAGCTCAGGGGCCACCGCCGCGTCGGCTGCGATGTTGAACAAGGTGATGTAGCGGGTCCGCACCAGGCGCTTCAGCAGCGCATAGGTGACCGGAGCGATGCGGTAGGCCACCACCATCGGGGCTCCGGCGAGCGCCAGTTGGGTGGTCACCGTGCCGGAGCAGGCGAGCCCCACCGTCGCAGCCTTCATAGCGTCGAGCTTGGCCTGCTCGCCCTCGAGCACATGGGCGCGCACGCGCCAGCCGGCGACGCGCTGCTTGACGAGGCCGGCCACCGTAGGGGCGGCAGGGATCACGACCTGCAGCCGCGGGCGGTCCTTCTTCAGGATCTCCACCGCCTGTTCGAAGGGCGGCAGGACGCGGGCGATCTCGCCAGGGCGGCTGCCGGGCAGCACCAGCAGGATGGGATCGTCCGGGCTCGCGCCGACCTGCGTCCGAATCCGCGTGGGATCGGCCGCGGAGAAGTCGAGCGTCAGCGCCGAATTGCCGACGAAGGTCACCGGCAGGCCTTCCGCCTCGAAGTAGGGCGCATCGAAGGCGTGGATGGAGAGCAGATGGTCGACCGCCCGGGCGAGCGTGCGCGCCCGCTTCGGCCGGGTCGCCCAGACCTGCGGCCCTACATACTTGATCAGCGGCAGCCCAGGGTCTTGCCGACGCAGGCGCTGGGCGACCCGCAGGGTGAAGCCCCAGGAATCGATCAGCACCGCCACTTCCGGCCGCTCGCGTGCGGCGAGCGCCGCGGTCTCGTCGGCCCGGCGAACGACCCGGGGATAGGCCATCAGCCCTTCCACCAGGCCGAGCACCGACAGCTCGGTGATGTCGAAGGGGCTCTGCACGCCCTCGGCGGCCATACGCGCCCCGCCGACGCCCACGAAGCGCACACGCTCGCCCAGCCGGCGCTTCAACGCCCGGGCGAGGCCCGCCCCGCGTTCGTCGCCGGAGGCCTCGGCGGCCACCAGCATGACGGTGAGCGGCCGCGCGCTCACTTGCTCTGCGGCTCCACGCCCAGGATGAACAGGCCGAGCTGGTCCGCGAGCGCGACCGCCTCGGCGCGGTCCAGCACCAAAAGCCGGCCGGCCTCGCCGACGACCCCGGCCAGGCCCGCCGCGGCGGCCGCACGGACGGTCGCCACGCCCATGGCCGGCAGGTCGATGCGGGTCTCCTGGATCGGCTTGGGCGCCTTGGCCAGCACGCCGCGCGGCGCGCCCGCCACGCCGTGCAGGTGCGCCGGCAAGCCGGCCACCCGCGTCAGCATGGCGTCGGTGCCCTCCTGGGCCTCCACCGCCAGCACGAGCCCGTCGCAGACCACCACCGCCTGTCCGATGTCGAACCGGCCGATGGCGCGGGCGACGTCGAGCGCCTGATGGGCGTCGGCGAGCTGCTCGGGCGTGGGCGCATGGGCGCCCAAGGGGCCGAGCGGCAGGGCGAGATCGTGCATCACCGCCTCGGCGCCCTCGACGGCGAAGCCTTCCTTCTCGAACTCACCCACCAGGAAGCGGAGCAGGGCGTCGTCGCCCTGGCGTCCCGCGGCGAGGGCGCCCGGCAGGGCCGCCAGGCCGCGCAGGTCCGGGACGAGGGCGGCGAAGTCCGGCCGGCTCACCCGCCCGGCCAGGCAGACGGCCTGGCAGGCCGCGCGTTTCAGGGCCTTCAGGCACTTGCCGAGCTCCGCCAGGCCGATGTCGGCGCCCTCGTAGGCCGCCAGCGCCGGCTCGGCGAAGCCCTTCAGCCGCACCACGAACAGCGGCCGCCCGCTCAGCCGGCAATGCTCGGCGATCTCGAGGGGCAGGGTTCCGCCCCCGGCGATCAGGCCGAGCTTGAGCACTCAGACCTCGCGCTGCGGCAGGCAGAGCGGGCGGTTCGCGTCGGCGCGGATGAAGTCGATGATCTCCATCACCTCGGGCGAGGCGGCGTAGGTCTCGGCGGCGTCGGCGAGCCGCTCCTGGAAGGTGCCCTCGTCGGCGAACAGCAGGCGATAGGCCGCGCGCAGGGTGTTGATGCGCTCGCGGCTGAAGCCGCGGCGCTTCAGGCCCACCAGGTTGAGGCCTTCCAGGTGGGCGTGGTTGCCCCACACCGAGCCGTAGGGAATCACGTCCTTCACCACGGCGGCGAGGCCCCCGACCATGGCGTGCCGTCCAATCCGGGTGAACTGGTGCACCGCGGCGAGCCCGCCCACGATCACATAGTCACCGATCAGGCAATGGCCGCCGAGCGTCGCCTGCTTGGTCAGGATCACGTTGTCGCCGACCTGGCAGTCGTGGCCCACGTGGCTCTCGATCATGAAATAGCCGTTGGAGCCCACCCGGGTCACGCCGCCGCCGCGGACGGTGCCGAGGTTCATGGTCGCGTGCTCGCGGATGATGTTCTGGTCGCCGATGACCAGCTCCGTCTCCTCGCCGGCGTAGGCGAGGTGCTGCGGAGGCCCCCCGAGGGCGGCGAAGGCGTGCACCACATTGCCGGCGCCCAGCGTAGTGCGCCCCTCGATCACCACATGGGACAGGAGCCGCGTGCCCTCGCCGATCCGCGCCCGCTCGCCCACCACGCAGAAGGGGCCGATGCTGACCCCGTCGGCCAGTTGGGCGCCTTCGGCGACGAGCGCCGTCGGATGGACCTGGACGCTCAAGTCGGGGTCTCCACCACCATGGCCGCGAACTCCGCCTCGGCCGCCACCTTCTCGCCGACGAGCGCCCGGCCGCGGAACTTGAAGACGTCGCCGCGCGCACGCAGCACTTCGACGGGCATGCGGATCACGTCGCCCGGCCGCACCGGCGTGCGGAAGCGGCAGTTGTCCACGCTCATGAAGAGGATGGTCTTGCCGGCCACGTCGACGTCCAGCGACTTCGACATCAGGACCGCCCCCGTCTGGGCGATGGCCTCGACAATCAGTACGCCGGGCATCACCGGATAGCCGGGGAAGTGGCCCTGGAAGAACGGCTCGTTGGCGGTCACACACTTGACGCCGACGATCGACTGGTGCGGCCGATAGGCCTCGGCGCGATCGACCAGCAGGAACGGATAGCGGTGCGGAATGCGCGCCAGGATCTCTATGATGTCGATTTCGGAGGGCCCCTCCCCCGCCAACGGCTGCGAACTCATTCCTTACCCCCTTCGCGGCGAGCGGCCTGCCTCGTGAGCCATGCCGTCTCCCGCATCCATTGGCGAATCGGCCGCGCCGGGACACCGCCCCAGGTCTCGCCCGCCGGCACGTCGTGCATCAGGCCAGCCGCGGCGGCGATCCGGGCCCCCGCGCCGATCACCAGATGGTCGGCGATGCCGGCGCGCCCGCCGAACTGGGCCCCGTCGCCGACCGTGACGCTGCCGGATATGCCGGTGTGCGCGGCCATCACGCAATTGCGTCCAATTCGCGCGTTGTGAGCAATCTGCACCAGATTGTCGATCTTGGTGTTCTCGCCGATCACGGTGTCGTCGAAGGCGCCGCGGTCGATGCAGCTGTTGGCGCCGATGGTGACCCCGTCCTGGACGATGACGCGCCCGAGCTGGGGCACATCGATCAGCCCCCCCCGCCCGGCGGTCGCGCCGAATCCCGCCTCGCCGATCACCGCGCCGGCCAGGATCTTCACCCGGTCGCCGATCAGGGCGAAGCCTATGGTGACGTTGGCGGAGACCTGGCAGTTGCGGCCGATGGCGACACCGGGGCCGATCACCGTGTTGGCGCCGATCTCGGTTCCCGAGCCCACCTGCACGCCCGGCCCCAGGACCACGCCGGGCGCCAGGCGCACGCCCGGCTCCA
>CBJNAS010000081.1:0-11201 GCA_966434565.1 uncultured Phenylobacterium sp. | reverse complement strand
AGGTCGGCGGCCATGCCGGCGCAGTCGCCGACGTTGTCGCCCACGTTGTCGGCGATGGTCGCGGCGTTGCGCGGATCGTCCTCGGGGATGCCGGCCTCGACCTTGCCCACCATGTCGCCGCCGACGTCCGCGCCCTTGGTGAAGATGCCGCCGCCGAGACGGGCGAAGATGGAGATCAGGGAGGCCCCGAAGCCCAGGGCAACCAGGCTGTCGACCACCTCGCGGCTGGTCGGGTCGAGCGCCATGGGGCCGGTCAGCACCCAGTAGTAGACGCTGACGCCGAGGAGCGCGAAGCCCGCCACCAGCATGCCGGTGACCGCGCCCGAGCGGAACGCCATCGAGAGCCCCTTCTCCAAGCCCTCGGAGGCCGCCTGGGCGGTCCGGACGTTGGCGCGCACCGAGATCAGCATGCCGGCGAAGCCCGCCAGGCCCGAGAGCACCGCGCCGATCAGAAATCCGACCGCCTGGCGCACGCCCAGCAGGAACGCCAGGACGACGAGGATGACGACGCCGACGATGGCGATGGTGGTGTACTGCCGGCGCAGGTAGGCCTGCGCGCCTTCCTGGATGGCGGCGGCGATCTCCTGCATGCGCGCGCTGCCGGCGGATGCCTTGAGCAGCGAACTGGACTGTACGGCGCCGTACAGCACGGCCAACAGGCCGGCGACGATCACCAGCACAAGCGTTGAACTCATAAAAGCGCCCCTTTGCGTTTGCGCGGGAGCGGGTTCGGCCGCAGGTCGATCAGCAGCCGATCTTGGATGTTTCCCGCCCCTGTTTCCCCATGCCGGCGCGCTTGGATTTCCGCGCCGGCTTATAGACGGCGGCGAAGGTGCCAAGGATTGACGGCGCGCGCAACGGCCCGCGCAACAGTGATCGCCGAGCGGAGGCGATTCAGGCGTGCGGCGGGCGCGCCCGGCGGCTGGCGGCCTGGTGGGTGACCACCACCGAGCGGATCACCCCCCGCCCGGTGATGGCGCTCGCGTCGCGCATCAGCGCGGCGGTGAGCCTGGCGGTGTCGATCTGGTTGAGGTCGCCAGGCAGGGTGAAGGGAGTCTCGTGGCTGGCCCGAACCAGGGCGTCGCGGAAGTAGGGCTCCTTGGCGCGCCAGCGAGAGGTGTCGGCGCCGGGCGCCAGGTTCAGCCTGACGTTGACGAAGACGTAGTTCACCAGCCGACCGTCCACCACCACGGGCACGCCCACCGGCAGCAGGTCCACATACTGGCCGACCTGCGGCTTGTGCGCGTCATCCTCGCCCGCGGCGGCGGGGCGGGCGGCAAGGAGCAGCCACGGTAGGGCGGCGATCATCAGGCGACGGCGGATCATGCCGCCATTCTGGACGGCGCAGGTTTCCGCTCCGTTTGCAGGCCCGCCGCCCGCGCGCAACCCGTAAAACCGTGATATTTTTAATGGAAATGGCCTCTTGAGGAGGATTGGCGATGGAGCGCACGCGTCGGGAAGCCACCGTCGCCCTGCTCGCCGCCGCTGCGACCGTGGGCGTCTTCTCCCCCCGCGGCGCGATCGCCGGCTCCGCCGCGGCGGCGCCCTCGCCCATCCCAGGCGCTCTCTTGGAGCCCGCCCCGGCCGCCGGGGACGAGGGCCAGGTCGCGCTCGGCCGCGATCCGTTCGAGCATCTCACCGCGCCGGTGAGCCTGAACGGCCAGGGTCCCTACCCCTTCGTGGTCGACACCGGCGCCAGCATCTCCTGTGTCTCACACAAGCTCGCCGAGACCCTCGGCCTGCCGATTCAGGAGAAGCGGCAGGTGCATACCGTCGTCGGCGTCAAGCTGGTCCCCATGGCCCTCATCCAGGAGCTGCAGGTGGGCGTGCGCCATGAACGGCGTATGTCGGCCCTGGCGATCCCGATCGAGCAGCCGGGGATCGAGGGCGTGCTCGCCGTCGACTGGATCCGCAACCAGCGGGTCACGCTGGACTTCGCGAAGGGCAGCCTCGCTTTCGCCGCCTCGCGCGGCGAGCGCAGCGAGCCCGGCCGCGTGGTGGTGCCGGCGCGCCGCCGGCTGGGGCAGCTCACCATCGTCGACGCCGACCTGGGGGACCGCCGCGTCAGCGTCATGGTCGATTCCGGCTCCCAGGTCAGCCTCTGCAACTCCGCCCTGCTGGCCCTGATCGACCGCGCCCAGGCCATGCCGGCCACGCGCGAGACGGTGCACATGGTCTCGGTGGTCGGCGAGCCCTTCGCCGGCGAGCGGGTCTACCTGCCGTTCCTGCGGCTGGGCGGGCTGCAGCTGGGCAATGTCGGCGTGGTGCACTCCGACGCCCACGCCTTCGCCATCTGGGGCCTGCAGGACAAGCCGGCCGTGCTGCTGGGCATGGACCTGCTGCGCCAGTTCCGGGCGGTCTCCCTCGACTTCGGCCGCTCCCAGGTGCGCTTCGACCTGTCGCCGCAGCAGGTCTAGCCGGAGGTCTCGGCCGGGTCCGCGGCGGCGGGGCGGCGGGGCGGGCCTCCCTTTCCCCTCGATCGGGAAAGGGTTGGGGATTGGGGTGTGCGCACGGGGTGAGGAGCGAAAGGCGACGTTCGGCGAAAAGCGGCCCGAGCAGGTATGGCTCCGCCGGCGCAGACTGGCGCCCTGACTCCTGCCTAGGGTCGACGCGTAGTCTGAGCCCGCTCGGCCCCGCGCAGCGCGGCGTTCTCCGCCGGGATGCGCACGGCCATGGCCGCGGCGTTCGACCCTGAGAACATCAGCGCATAGATCGGCAGGCCGAACGCCAGCGGCAGAACGGCGAGCTCGCCGGCCACCACCAGATAGTTCGGGTGCGGCAGGAAGCGGTAGGGGCCGCGGCGCACCCGCGGCTCGCCCGGCACGGTGATGATCCGCGTCGTCCAGCGCTCCCCCAGGCTGGCCAGGATCCAGGCGCGCAGGAGCTGGAGGGCGCCATAGATGGCCAGCCAGGCGAGGCTCAGCGGCCGGTCCCAGGCGAGCGCCCAGAGCCCGGCGAGCCAGGCGGCGTGCAGGGCGACGATCAGCGGATAGTGGGCGGCGCCGGTCTCGACCCCGCCGCGCGCGCGCAGCCGCCGCGTGTTGCGCGCCGCCAGCACGAGCTCGCCCGCACGCTGCAAGGTGACCGCGGCCAGGATCGCGATCTGGGCGATCATGCCGCCAGCAGGGTCGCCGTGCTGGCGGTGAACCCAGGTCCCAGCGCCGTCAGCACCGAGCAGCGCGGCAGGCCCGCGCGCCGGGCCCGGTCGAGCACATGGAGCACCGTCGGCGCCGACATATTGCCGTGGTCGGCCAGCACGGCGCGCTCGTGGTCCAGGGCCCCCTGGCCGAGGTCCAGGCAGGCCTCCAGCGCCTCGATCACCTTCATGCCGCCCGGATGGCAGAGGAAGCGGTCGACGTCGCCGGGCCGCAGATCCTGGCTCGCGAGCATGCGGTCCAGCGCCGGGCGCAGGCGCTTGCGCACGAAGACCGGGATCGACTGGGCGAAGATCACCCCCAGCCCGTCCGGATCGACCCGCCAGCCCATGATGTCGAGGCTGTCCGGCCAGGTGTGCTCCGCCGCGCCGACGATGCGGGCGAAGCCGCCCTCGCCGGCCTGCAGCACGCAGGCGGCGGCGCCGTCGCCGAACAGGGCGGTGGCGACGATGTCGGCCCTGGATGGCTGTTCCAGTCGGAAGGACAGGGTGCAGAGCTCCAGGCAGACGAACAGCACCCTCGCGCCGGGCTGGGCGGCGGCCAGCCGGGCGGCGAGCGCGAGCCCGGTCACGCCGCCTGCGCAGCCCAGGCCGAAGACAGGCACGCGCGCAGCGTCGGGCCGGAAGCCGAGCGCGCCCATGCAGCGGGCTTCGAGGCTGGGGGTCGCGATGCCGGTCGAGGAGACGGTGAGCAGGACGTCGATATCGCGCCCCTGGAGGCCGGCTTCGTCGAGCGCGCGGCGGGCGGCCTGCTCGTAGAGCGTCATGGCGCCGGCGAGATAGGCCTCGCTCCGCTGCGGCCAGTCGCGCGGCTCGTAGAACCAGGCCATGGGCGCCACCGACTGGCGCGTACGGATGCCGGCGTTCTCGAACACCGAGGCCAGCTTGGCGAAGTCCGGCACGCGGCCCTCGAACACCCCGCGCGCAGCGGCGACCACCTCGTCCTGCGGCAGCTCGTAGGGCGCAGACGCGGTGGCGAGCGAGAGCAGCCCAACGGGAACGGTCATTTCAGGGCGCCTCCGAACGTCTGTGCCTGCGCGCGCCCATCGGGTTCACAGGCGCCGCCAGCGTCAAAGATGCCGCCAGCCGCCTGGGCCGGCGTCGACCGGCGCGCCTGCGACTTCGACGCGAACGCCCGGGTCGGGCGTCACCTCGCCGATCACGGTGAAGCCCGCGATCGGCGCTCGCCCGGTGCAGACCACCTCGTAGTCGTCGCCGCCGGTCGCCAGAGCCACCAGCGCGGCGCGGCGGTCCGACTGCCGCGCGAGCCACGACCCGGCCGTTGCCGATACGGGCAGCCGGTCGAGGTTCAACCGCAGGCCCGCGCCGCTCGCCTCGGCGATGTGGCCGGCGTCCGCCACCAGGCCGTCCGAAACGTCGGCCGCGGCGCTCGCGTGGCTGCGCAGCGCCTCGCGCAAATCCAGGCGCGGCTTCGGCAGGCGATAACGCGCGGTGAGCTCGCCCGTCGGATCCGGGATTTCCGCGCGCATCGCGCGAAGCCCCAGGACGCCGCCGCCGATGGTCCCGCTGACCATCAGCAGGTCACCGGGCCGGGCGCCCGCCCGGCGCACCATCCCGCCTTCCGGAACCCAGCCGAGGGCCGTCAGGCTCGCCCAGAACGGGCCCGGCGTCGTGACCGTGTCGCCGCCCATCAGCGCCACGCCGAATTCCGCCAGCTCCTCGCCGAGGTTGGCCGCGAATTCCTGGCGATCCTCCGCCGTGAACCGCTTCGGCCAGGCGACCGCCAGGAAGGCCGCGAACGGCTCGGCGGCCTTGGCGGCGAGGTCGGAGAGGTTGACCCGCAGCAACTTGCGCGCGACCAGGCCGGGCGCCTCGCCTTCGAGGAAGTGGACGCCCTCGACCATGGCGTCCTTGGTGACGACGATCTCGCAGCCCGGCCGCTGCGGCAGGACGGCGGCGTCGTCCATAAGTCCGAACGCCCCAGGCGCGCCGCCGGTCAGCGGCCGGAACAGGCGCTCGATCTCGCCGAACTCGTCAGCGCCAGGTTTCTTAGCGCCGGACATCCTGGGCCACCCCGTCGAGCGCGCCGTTGACGAAGCCGGGCTCCGGCCCCTCGAAGAAGGATTTGGCGAGCTCGACGTATTCGTCGATCACCACCTCGGTCGGCACGTCGGCGCGGTGAGTAAGCTCATAGGCCCCGGCCCGCAGGATGGCGCGCACGGTGGCGTCGATCCGCTCCAGCCGCCAGTTCTGGGCGAGCCGGCGCGCGACGGCGGCGTCCACCTCGCGCTGGTTGGCGACCACGCCCCGCACCAGGTCGGCGAAGAAGGCCTCGTCGGCCCCGGAGAGCGTCAGGTCGTCGATGTCGCGCTCGAAGCGGTGCTCGCCGAACTCGCGGATCACCGCCTCCGCGCCGACGCTGGAGACCTCCATCTGGTAGAGCGCCTGGACGGCGGCGAGCCTGGCCACCGAGCGCGCCTGCCGGCCCGAGCTGGTTCGCCCGCCGCTCACGCCCGCACGCCCTGGAACTGCTGGCGCAGCGCCACCATGGTGAGCGCCGCGCGGGCCGCCCCGCCGCCCTTGTCGCCCTCGCTGATGCGCGCGCGGGCCCAGGCCTGCTCCTCGTCCTCCACCGTCAGCACGCCGTTGCCGATGGCCAGCTGGTTGCGGACGGTGAGGTCCATGATGCCGCGCGCCGACTCGTTGCAGACGATCTCGAAGTGATAGGTCTCGCCGCGGATCACCGTTCCCAGCGCCACATAGCCGTCGTAGGGCGCGTCGCCGGTCGGCCGGTGCGCGGCCGCCTCGGCCATGGCGATCGCGCCGGGAATCTCCAGCGCCCCCGGCACGGTGACGACGTCGTAGGCCGCGCCATAGGACTCCAGCGCCTCGGTCGCCCCCTTCAGGAGCTCGTCGGCCAGATCCGAATAGAACCGCGCCTCGACGACGAGGATGCGAACGGCGCCCTCCGCGACGGGCGTGGCCAGGGTCTGGGTGTCGGCGCTCTGTTTCATGGCCCGACGCTTTAGGCTGTTTCGCGCCAGCGGGCGAGATAGCGCGCGAGCATGTCGATCTCCAGGTTCACCGGTGCGCCCGCCTGCAGCTGGCCCAGCGTCGTGACGTCCCAGGTGTGGGGGATCAGGTTCACGCCGAAGACGTCGTCCTCCACATCGTTGACGGTGAGCGAGACCCCCTCGACGGTGATGGAGCCCTTGGGCGCGATGTAGCGGTGCAGCGGCCTAGGAACGCGGATCAGCACGCGGTGGGAGCCGCCCTCCTCCGCCACCTGGACCACCTCGCCCACCCCGTCGACATGGCCGGAGACGATATGGCCGCCGAGCTCGTCGCCCACCCGGGCCGCGCGCTCCAGGTTGACCCGCCGGCCCTCGGCCCAGTCGCCGAGCGTGGTCTTCGACAGCGTCTCGCCCGAGACCTCCACGGCGAACCAGCCCTCGCCCTTTTCGACCACGGTCAGGCAGCAGCCGGCGTGGGCGATGGAAGCGCCGATCTCCACCGTGGCGAGGTCGTAGGCGGTCTCGATCTCGAAACGGCGATCGCGGTTGGTGTCCCGCACCGCGCGCACGCGGCCGACGTCGGTGACGATGCCGGTGAACATTCAGATCCTCTCGTAGCGTTCCCAGAGGTCGTCGCCGAGCTCGCGGACCTCCGTGCGTTTGAAGTGCGGCGCGTCGGTCAGGCCCGAGATAGCCAGCGCGCCGACGGCCGGGCGCCCTTCCCCGCCGATGACGATGGGGGCGCGGAACCATTCCAGCTTATCGACCAGGCCGCAGCGCAGGAAGCTCGCCGCTACCTGGCCGCCGCCTTCCACGAAGATCCGCGCAAGCCCTTCGGCGGCGAGCGCCTGGACCACGGTCTTCAGCTCCGGCCGGTCCTCGCCGACCGCCGGGACCTTCAGCACGCGAACCCCCGCTTCGGCGAGCGCCGGATCGGGATCGGTGACGCTGACCACATAGGTCGGGATCGCGCCGGCGGTCTTGACCAGCCGACATTGCGGCGACAACCGCTGGCGGCTGTCCAGCACCACGCGGGCGGGCTGCGGTCCGTTGTAGCCCGCGAGCCGCACGGTCAGCTCCGGATCGTCGGCCAGCGCGGTCTCCGCGCCGACCAGGACGGCGTCATGCTCCGCCCGCAGCCGATGGGTCTGCTCGCGGGCGCGCTGGCCGGTGATCCACCTGCTCTGGCCCGAGGCCGTCGCAATCCGGCCGTCGAGGGAGGTGGCGAGCTTGAGGGTGACCGGCACGCCGGCCCCCTAGGATGATCTCCCTTTCCCCGCGATGGGGAAAGGGCCGGGGATTGGGGTGTGCGCACGAGGCCAGGGTGAGGGGCGCCGTCGGGCGCCCATGCCGCCTTGACCTTTCCGTCGCGGCGGCGGCCACACCCCATCCCAGCCCTTCCCCATCGGGGGGAAGGGCTTCTGGAAATTCCGCACCCGAAGGTTTTCCATGCTGGTCTCGGAAGGCCGCCCGGTCTGAGACACTAACGCCCAGGATCCAGCTCGGTCTCGCTCAGACCCTCCTCGCCCAGGAAGCGGGCGAAGTCCTGGGTCTCGCGGAAGTCACGATAGACCGAGGCGTAGCGGACGTAGGCCACGTCATCCAGCAGCTTCAGCTGCTTCATGACCAGCTCGCCCACCGCCGAGGACGGCAGCTCGGTCTCGCCCATGCTCTCCAGCTGGCGGACGATGGTGGAGATCATCCGCTCCACCCGGTCGGGGTCGACCGGGCGCTTGCGAAGGGCGATGGAGATCGAGCGGGCCAGCTTGTCGCGCTCGAACGGCGTGCGCCGCCCCGAGCGCTTGACGATGGTCAGCTCGCGCAGCTGCACCCGCTCGAAAGTGGTGAAGCGGCCGCCGCACTCGGGACAGAGCCGGCGACGGCGGATCGCCGCGCCGTCTTCCGACGGGCGGGAGTCCTTCACCTGGCTTTCGTCACCACCGCAGAACGGGCAACGCATTCCCTGGCCCCCTTGCGGCGCATCTACCGCTATTAGCTGTAGATGGGGAACCTTTTCGTCAGCGCCAGGACTTCGCCGCGCACCTTCTGCTCGACCGCGCTGTTGTCGCCGCCGGCGGAAAGCCCGTCCAGCACCTCGCCGATCCACTGGCCGACCTGGCGGAACTCGCCCGGGCCGAAGCCGCGGGTCGTGCCGGCCGGCGTGCCGACCCGCAGACCCGAGGTTTGAACGGGCGGCAGCGGGTCGAAGGGGATGCCGTTCTTGTTGGTGGTGATGCCGGCGCGCTCCAGCGCCACCTCCGCATCGGCCCCGGTCACCCCCTTGGGCGTCAGGTCGACCAGCATCAGGTGGCTGTCGGTGCCGTTGGAGACGATCTTGAAGCCGGCGCTCTGCAGGCTGTCGGCCAGGGCGCGCGCGTTGTCGACCACCTGGCGGGCGTAGAGGGTGAACTCCGGCCTCAGCGCCTCGCCGAAGGCCGCGGCCTTGGCGGCGATGACGTGCATCAGCGGGCCACCCTGCAGACCCGGGAAGACCGCGCTATCGATCTTCTTGGCCAGCTTCTTGTCGTTGGTCAGCACCATGCCGCCGCGCGGGCCGCGCAGCGTCTTGTGGGTGGTGGTGGTGACGATCTGGGCGTGCGGGAACGGGCTCGGATAGACGCCGGCCGCCACCAGGCCCGCATAGTGGGCGATGTCGGCCATCAGGATGGCGTCGACCTTGTCGGCGATCTCGCGGAAACGGGCGAAGTCGATGTGTCGCGAATAGGCCGAGCCGCCGCAGATGATCACCTTCGGCCGCTCCGCCAGCGCCACCTCCTCGGCCTGGTCGTAGTCGATCAGGTGGTCCTGGGCGCGCACGCCGTAGTGCACCGGCCGAAACCACTTGCCGGACTGGTTGACGTTCTTGCCGTGGGTCAGGTGGCCGCCGGAGGCCAGGTCCATGCCCATGAAGGTGTCGCCCGGGCTCATGGTGGCCATGAACACCGCCTGGTTGGCCTGGCTGCCGGAGTGCGGCTGCACATTGGCGAACTCGCAGCCGAACAGCCGCTTGGCGCGCTCGATGGCCAGCCGCTCGGCCTCGTCCACCACCTCGCAACCGCCGTAGTAGCGCTTCCCGGGGTAGCCCTCGGCGTACTTGTTGGTCAGCACCGAGCCCTGCGCCTGCAGCACCGCCTTGGAGACGATGTTCTCCGAGGCGATCAGCTCGATCTGGTCCTGCTGGCGCACGAGCTCTCCGTTCAGCACGCCGGCGAGCTCCGGATCGGCGTCGCCGAGGCCGCGGGTGAAGAATTCGTCGGCGGAGGACTGGGCTGGCACGTGAAGGGTCAAGTCGGCGCCTTTCGAGCGGGCGTTGAAGACAGGTGCGGATCGCGGAAGCCGCTCTTTACTCCGATGCGGCCGCCGTTCCAACGCTTCGCGCGCTTCGGCGGCTCGGAACCAATTCGCGCCGGCTGCGTTCAGGCTCAGCTAGGGGCGCGGGCGAAGGCGCGCGCTGACGGCTGTGTAGCGTCCGAGAAGGGGGATTGAATGAGCGTTGGACCCGACCCCGACGGCCACTCCGGAGAAGAGTTGCTGCGTCTGGGGGCCGAGATCGTCGCGGCCTATGTGAGCCGAAATTCCGTCTCCGCCGATGCGGTTCCGGACATCATCCGAACGGTTCACCAGGCGCTGGAAGGCCTCATCCGCGGCGCGCCCGCGCCGGTCGAGGAGCGGCCCAAGCCAGCGGTGCCGATCTCCCGCTCGGTCCAGCACGACTACATCGTCTGCCTGGAGGACGGAAAGAAGCTCAAGATGCTCAAGCGCTACCTGCGCTCGCGCTACGACATGAGCCCGGACGACTACCGCAGGCGTTGGGGATTGCCGGCCGACTATCCCATGGTGGCGCCGGCCTACGCCGCGCGCCGGTCGGACTTCGCCAAGCAGATCGGCCTGGGGAGAGGTGTGAGAAGGCGCAAATGATACGGCGCAATGCGTCCCGGACGGGCCTTCGCCCGTTCGATCCAAGCGGCTATGAGATCCTCGACCAGGATCTGCTCGCCAGGGGCGAACTCGTGATCTGGTCCACCGGCCGGCTGGTTCCGCAAATCGGCGAGCTCTACACGATCGAGAGCGGCGGCGCGGTCCATGAGGTCGAGGTCGAGGCGGTCACCCCTTGCAAGGGCCACGGCTGGGCGGCGCGCTGCCGGCTCTTCGGCCTGGTGAAGGGCTAGGACGCCTCGCCTCCCCCCCGGCGCGCCGTTACGGCCCCGCTGCGGCCTCCTGACGCTGCGGAACTGACCGCCGCGGCCTCGGTCCCTCCGCCACCCCGGAAAAATCGTGAGTGCGTGGCCTGGCCGGCTGAACGTGCGACGAAATGGGGCCCTCACACGGGCGTCCGGACTGTCTAACTCCGCGGGACAGCCACGAACCTCCCCGAAAGGGCGCCATGTCCCTCTCCAGCTACTCTGACGTCTTCCAGATCAGTCACGAGCGCGAGTACGACGAGCACATCGAGGCGGGCGACCTCGTGCGCTCCGGCGCCAACCTGTTTCCGCATTTCGAGGTGATCGCCGTCCACGGCGGCAAGGCCTGGGTCCGCGACGTGCAGACCGGCGCCGACCACCTCGCCCCCCTGTCGCGCTGCCGCAAGATCGAGCCGGCGCCGCTGGCGATCGCCGCCGAATAGCCGCGCGCCAGGGCCTGCGCCCCCCGGGGCCGAGCCCGGCGATCTCCCCGCATGGCCGCGCTTGTCCACAAGGCCGACGAATGGTGTGGAAAGCCTGGCCAGGCGCCCGTCCTGACGGTGGCCCTCGGCCGGCCTTTGGCTAAACGGTAAGGCATGGCAATCGTCCCGGCGCTCGACCTCCGTCCCGTCTCCAACCCGCTGGTCTCCAACGACGTGGCGATCCCCCACGTCCCCGCCAACATCGAGGCCGAGCAGGCGCTGCTGGGCGCCCTGCTCTACGACAACGCCGCCTTCGAGCGGATCGGAGACTTCCTGCAGGACCGGCACTTCTACGAGCCGTTCCACCAGCGGCTGTTCGCCGCGGTCGAGACCAACATCCGCAAGGGCCAGCTGGCCGAGCCGATCCTGCTGGCCGAGCAGTTCTCGGCCGATCCGGCCTTCGGCGAGC
>CBJNAS010000080.1:0-11306 GCA_966434565.1 uncultured Phenylobacterium sp. | reverse complement strand
TGATGCCGGCGTTGGCGGCCGGGGTGCCGTCCATCGGCGAGATCACCTTGACCACACCGTCCTCGCTGGTCACCTCGATGCCCAGGCCGCCGTACTCGCCGCGCGTCTGGTCGCGCATGTCGGAGAAGCTCTCGGGATCCAGGTAGCCCGAATGTGGATCGAGGGAGGTCAGCATGCCATCGATGGCGGCCTGGATCAGCTTGGTGTCGTCGACCTGGGTCACGTACTGATGCTCAACGGTGTCGAGCACATCCCCGAACAGCCCCAGCATCCGGTAAGTTTTGGCCTTGCTGGGCTCGGCCGAGGCCAGCGCCTGCTGGTTGAAGTAGGCCATGGAGCCCGCGCCGAGCACGAACGCCGACACGCCGATCAGGAAGTACTTTTTCATGGCCTGCGAAGGCTCCCTCTGCGGCGCGCCCGCCGCGACTAACTCAAAGGCCCCCGGACACGTGCATTGTTGCGCGCCGCCCGTCTATTTCGCCATCCAGCGCCCGGGGTCGATCGGAGCGCCTTGTTCTCGGACCTCCAGATAGAGCTCCGAAGGTGATTGTCGACCATCGGGCATCCATCCGACAGGCTGTCCGGGCGCGACGGATTGTCCGACGACGACCGTGGCCTGAGCCAAGCCAGCCAGCACCACATGGTATCCACCGGTCAGACGCAAGATCAAGATGAGGCCCCAGCCCTTCACCGGGCCCACATACTGCACGAGGCCGGCGCCGGGGCTGCTCACGCGCGCCCCACGCGCTGCGGACCAGGAGAGGCCGTTGGCGCGGCCGCCGCCGGGCGCGGCCTCGCCGAAGCGGCGGGTGAGCTCCCCGCTCACGGGCGCAAGCAGCGTCTGCGGCGGCGCGAGCGGCCCCCGGCGCGGCGGCAGCGGCTTGCCGAGGCGCGCCGGCGTCGTCTCGGCGGGGGTGGGCTCGGCCTCCGCCCGCTCGCTGTCGCTGGTGAAGATGGCCTCGCTCTCGACAGCCGCCAGCCGCCGCTGCCGCATGATCTCGGTCCCCTCGCGGGCGTAGATCCGCGCGCGGCTCTGCAGCTCGGGCGTCAGCGCCCGCACCAGGATGGCCGCGCGAGCGGCGTCGCGCGCGTCCTGCGGCGAGACCAGCAGGGCCGGCGGCGGATCGCGGCGCAGCACCTCCACGATCGAGAGCAGGCGCGCCAGCTGGCTCATGTTGTGCGCCTGCTCGGCGGTGAGCTGGGTCTCAGCCACGTTCAGCCGCGCCAGCTTGTCGCTGGTCTCCGCCAGGGCCGCGGCGGCCACGGCGGCCAGCGCCAGCGCAGGCAGCCACGACCGAACGCCCCCTCCGTCTCCCGCCTTGCGGCGGGAGCCACCTCCCCCGCTGCGCGGTGGAGGATCTGAGCGCCAAGATGCTCCCCCGCCTGCGGGGGAGCTGTCCACGAAGCGGACTGAGGGGGCGTTTCGGCGACGAAGCATCAGTCCCGATGATACGGCGAACCGGCGAGGATCGAGACGGCGCGCCAGATCTGCTCGGCCAGCATGGCGCGGGCGAGCGCGTGCGGCCAGGTCTGGGGGCCGAAGGCGAGCTTGCGCTGGGCGGTGGCCAGCAGCGCCGGATCCAGCCCGTCGGCGCCGCCGATCACGAAGCAGAGCTTCCTTATGCCGCGGTCGCGCAGACGCGCGATCTCCTCGGCGAAGGCGCGCGAGGGCCGCGCCGTCCCGTGCTCGTCGCAGGCGATGAAGTGGGCGCCGTCCAGGTGTGGCCGCAGCGCCTCGGCCTCGGCGGCCTTGCCGGGCTTTCGGCTCTCCACCTCGACCACCTCGACGGGACCCAGGCCCAGGGCGCGGCCGGCGTTGGTCGCGCGCTCGGCATAGAGCTTCACGAGGTCGGTCTCGGGCGAGCGGGCGAGGCGGCCGACGGCGACGATAGAGATCTGCACGTCGGGCCGTGCTCAGTCGGGCCGGATCAGACCGCGGCGCGGTTCGCCGGCGGCTCGACCGACCAGATCTTCTCGATGTTGTAGAAGGCCCGCACTTCCGGGCGGAACAGGTGGACGATCACGTCGCCGGTGTCGATCAGCACCCAGTCGCAGCTGGGCAGGCCCTCCACCCGGCAGCGGCCGAAGCCGGCGTCCTTCAGGGCGCGCAGCAGGTGATCGGCCATGGCGCCCACGTGCCGGTGCGACCGGCCGGAGGCGACCACCAGGCCATCGGCCACGGCGCTCTTGCCTTTGAGATCGATGAAAACGACGTCCTGGGCCTTGTCGTCGTCCAGCTTGGCCAGGATCAGGTCCTCCAGAGCGGCTATGCGACCCTGGTCTTCCGGGGAGGGCTCGGCATCCCGCGAAGGGATCTGGGCCAGGCCCTCTTGCGCGCGCGGCGCGGCGTCATGTTGCAGCGGGATAGCTCCTTTGGTTTCCTCGCTTCAGTGACCGTAGCATGCGCCGGAGCTTTGGTCAGCCGGCGATCACGAAACGTTCAAGCGTGCGGCCTGCGCAGCCGTTCCGCAGCGGCCGCCCCCGGGCGCGTCCGCAGCGCGGTCGAAGACTGAAAATTGAGCGGGCCGCGCAGGAAGACCCAGGCGGGCGGCTCCAGGCCAGGCAGGCGCGCGGCGCTGGCGGAACGGCGGCGGAAGCGGGCGAAGCGCCGGGCGGCCGGCGAGAAGCGGCTCTTCAGCGCGATCCGGGGACGCGAGACCACGGCCACCGGGATCTCGCGCATGATCTGCGTCCAGCCGCGCCAGCGGTGGAAGGAGGCCAGGCTGTCGGCGCCCATGATCCAGACGAAGCGGACACCGGGATATCGGGCCTTCAACGCACGGACGGTGTCGATGGTGTACTGCGAGCCCAGCCGGCTCTCGGCGTCGGAGACGATCATCGCCGGCCCCGCGGCGACGCGGCGGGCGCTGGCCATGCGCCAGGCGAGGTCGGCGGTCTCGTGGCTGGGCTTCAGCGGATTCTGCGGCGAGACCAGCCAGATCACCCGGTCGAGCTTCAGCCGCTGCAGCGCGGTCTCGGCGACGTGGGCGTGGCCTTCGTGGGCCGGGTTGAAGGAGCCTCCGAACAGGCCCACCCGCATGCCCGGCAGCAGGGTGAAGCCCAGCCTCAGCGCCTTCGTCCCGCCGCCGCCTGCGCGCCGGGGCGCGCGCCCGGCCGACCACATCCGTCCGTTGCGGCTCAACCGCCGCGCACGGGCGTGGGCGCGCCCCCCCGGTCGAGGTGCGGATCGGCCTGGCGCACGCGGGCGCGCACGGTGAAGACGCCGTCGCCCGCCAGCACGCCGCCGCGGGCGAACAGCCGGCCGTTCTCCCAGTTGGACAGGCCGAGCTCGGGGCGGTTCAGCGCGTACTGGCCGTCGACCCAGCGGGTGAAGCCGTCACCGACGAAGGGCGCGTCCACCGCCTCGTAGAAGCGGCCTTGCGCGGCCGGATCCTCGGCGATCAGGCTGACGTCGAAGCGCGGGCTGTAGCGGTTGAAGAGGGCGGCGGCCTCGGCGGCGCTCTGCACGATCCGCAGGCTCACCTCCGGCGTCTCCTCCCATTCCCACTCGCGGCCCAGCTCGGCGTCTGCGAGCGGCTCCACGAGCGGCTCCTCGCGCGGGCCCTCAGCGCGCAGCACCTGGCCGCGGGCGCTCCGCAGGGCCTCCGGAATCCGCGCGAAGTCGGCCTGCGCGACATGCAGCTTCCAGCCGCGGCGGCGGTCGCCGGCCTTCTGCAGGGCCTGCAGGAAGACCGGGACCAGCTCGTCGGCTCGGCTCGCCACGATGCAGCAGGTGTTGAGCGTGTTGCAGACCTTGCGGTCCAGCGAGTGGTAGACGGCGGCGAAGACGCGGTCGGGATCGGCGCTCTCGTCGGCCACGATCCAGGCGCCGCCCGTCCCGTGCAGGGAAACCGGCGTGCCGGCCTGGCGGGCGATGGCGCCCAGCTGGGCGACCGCCGGGCCGGAGCCGCGCGCCACCGCCAGCGCCAGGCGCGGGTCGGCGAACATCGCCCAGCCGGCTGCGTGGGCGGCGGAATCCACCAGCACGGCCGCGCCCTCGGGCAGGCCCGCGGCGGCGAGCGCGGGATCCAACGCCGCGCCGACGATCGCGCGCGCGGTGCCCAGCGCATCCGAGCCGATGCGGAACACGACCGTGTTGCCGGCGCGCAGCACCCCGGTGGCGTCGGCGAAGACGTTTGGCCGGCCCTCGAAGACGAAGCCGACCACCCCCAGGGGCGCGGTCACCTGCTCGACGCTCCAGCCCGGGTGGTCGATGCGCTCGATCACCCGCCCGCGCGAGGGCGGGGCGGCGGCCCAGGCCTTGAGGCCCGCGATCATGTCGCCGCGCATGGCCTGGCTGGCGGCCAGGCGGGTGGTGGAGCGGCCACGGGCCCGGGCGGCCTCGACGTCGGCGGCGTTGGCGGCGGCGATCTCGGCCCAGCGGGCGTCGTCAGCGAGATTGGCGGCGAAGGCCTCGAAGAAGCCGGTGACCGCGGCGTCGGCGACCTCGCCCATCCGCGCGAACGCCGCCCGCGCCCGGCCGACGGCGGCCTCGGCCAAGGCATGCTCGCCCGCCGGCACGTGCAGCAGGGCCCCGCTGTCGGGCGCCACCAGCAGCCGGTCGCCCGGCCTGAAAGCGGCCGCCAGCTCGGGCGTGACATGCGCCACCCGATCGCCGCCATAGATGATGGTCTGGCCCGGCTGGAGGCGCTCGAGCCTGTTGTCCATGCTTGCGCTCATCGCGCCTAACTAGGGTTTCTGCGAGGGCGGGGCAAATTTGGAACCGCGGAAGGCACGGGCGACACGGAATTTTTCAAAGCGATCCAAAGCCCGAGTTCCGCGTGATCCGTGTCTCCCGTGGTTCCAAACGAGATCACGCCGCCTGGTGCGCCGCGAGCGCCAGGTCGTCGGCGTGGATCAGCGGACCTTCGGAGTAGCCGAGGGCGGCCTCGATGGCGTCGGTCTTGAGGCCCAGGATGCGGACCGCGTCGGCGGCGTCGTAGCGGACGATGCCCCGCCCGATCTCGCGGCCCGCCTCGCCCAGCACCACCACCGCGTCGCCCTTGTCGAAGGCGCCGTCGACGCGCACCACGCCCGCGGCCAGCAGGCTCTTGCCGCGCCGCAGGGCCGCGGCCGCGCCGGCGTCCACCGTCAGCGCGCCGGCGGGCGCCAGGCTGCCGGCGATCCAGGCCTTGTAGGCGGCGGCCGGCGTGGTCGAGGGCTCGATCACCGTGGCGCGCTCGCCATGCTCCACCGCCCACAGCGGGGAGGGCCGGCGTCCCAGGGTGATCACCGTGGCGCAGCCGGCGGCCGAGGCGATGCGGGCGGCGGCGAGCTTGGTGGCCATGCCGCCGGTGCCGACGCCGGCCGCAGCATTGGCGCCCCCGGCCATGGCCTCGATCTCCGGGGTCAGCTGGGCGATGCGCGCCAGATGCTGGGCGCCCGGGTTGGAGCGGGGATCGGCCGTGTAGAGCCCGTCGACGTCGGAGAGCAGCACCAGTACGTCCGCGCCGATCATCTGCGCCGCGCGGGCGGCCAGCCGGTCGTTGTCGCCGTAGCGGATCTCCTCGGTGACCACCGTGTCGTTCTCGTTGACCACAGGCACAAGGCCCAGCTCCAGCAGGGTCTCGACCGTGGCGCGCGCGTTCAGCCAGCGCCGGCGCACCTCGGTGTCGTCGCGGGTCAGCAGGATCTGGGCGGCGGCCAGGCCGTGCGGCTCCAGCGCCTCTTCCCAGGCGTGCATCAGCGCCGACTGGCCGGCGGCCGCGGCGGCCTGCTTCTCGGGCAGGGTCAGGGCCCGGCGGCGGGGCAGCGAGAGCCGCCGGCGACCCAGCGCCACCGCGCCGGAGGAGACCACCAACACCTGCTGGCCGCGCCCGCGCACGCGCGCCAGATCCGCGGCGAAGGCGGCGAGCCAATGCCGGTCCGGCCCGTCCTCGCCCACCACCAGGGCCGAGCCCACCTTGACGACGATGCGCCGCGCGCCGGCCAGTCCGCTCACGGCCGCCAAGCCTCGTCCTGCGCCGGACCCGCGGCCTCGGCGCCCGCCTCGGCCCGGCGCTGGCGCACCAGGCTCCAGGCCTCGCGCAGCAGCTCGGTCACGCCAAGGCCGGCCACGCCGGAGACGCGTCGCGGCGCCACGCCGGCGGCGGCCTCCAGCTCGGCGGCCTTGTCGTCGATCGTCTCGGGATCGAGCGCGTCGATCTTGTTCAGCGCCAGGATCTCCGGCTTGCCGGTGAGCTCGTGGCCGTAGGCGCCCAGCTCATGGCGCACGGTGCGCCAGGCCTGGCCCACGTCATCCTGGGTCGCGTCCACCAGGTGGATCAGCACGGCGGTGCGCTCCACATGGCCCAGGAACCGCACGCCCAGGCCGGCGCCCTCGCTCGCCCCTTCGATCAGCCCAGGGATGTCGGCCAGCACGAAGCGCTCGTTGGCCGAGAGGTCGACCACGCCCAGGTTCGGGGTCAGCGTGGTGAACGGATAGTCGGCGATCTTCGGCTTGGCGGCGCTGACCGCGGCCAGGAAGGTCGACTTGCCGGCGTTGGGCAGGCCCACCAGGCCCACGTCGGCGATCAGCTTGAGCCGCAGCCACACCCAGCGCTCCTCGCCCTCCTGGCCCGGCATGGCGAAGCGCGGCGCCTGGTTGATCGGGCCCTTGAAGTGGGTGTTGCCGAAGCCGCCGTTGCCGCCCTTCAGCAGGCGCTGGCGGATCCCCGGCTTATCGAGATCGAGCAGCACGGTCTCCTTGTCCTCGTCCAGCACTTCGGTGCCCACGGGAACCTTCAGCGCCACGTCTTCGCCGTTCGCGCCATGGCGGTTGCGGCCCATGCCGTGCTCGCCGGTGCCGGCCTTGAAATGCTGCTGGTAGCGGTAGTCGATCAGCGTGTTCAGCCCGTCCACGCTCTCGATCCAGACGTCGCCGCCGCGGCCGCCGTCGCCGCCGTCCGGGCCACCGTACTCGATGTACTTCTCACGCCGGAACGACACGGCGCCCGCGCCGCCGTTGCCGCTCCGCAGATAGATCTTGCACTGGTCGAGGAACTTCATCGGGGGGCGAATAGCATAAAGGTCCAAACCATACGAACGAGCCGATCATGAACCACGGAATACACGGATGATACGGAACAAGTTTGCGCCGAGAGCGCGAGCTTGGCGAGCCCGCGCGATGACGACGGAGCGGCCGAGGGCCGGTCGATATTGATCCTCAGCGCCTCGACAATTTCTTCCGTGGTAATCCGTGTCTTCCGTGGTTCCAAGAATAGCCTCTCGACTCACGCCAGCCAGACCATCATCCGCGTGCGCACCGGGCCCTGGCGGGCCTGGCTCCAGCGGAGCTCGAGGTCGCCGGTGTAGAGGAAGCCCGCCTTCACCAGGACCTGGCCCGAGGCCGGGTTGTCGGCGAAGTGGCCGCCCACCACCAGCTTCTTGCGCCAGTCGCGCCGCGCCCAGTCGAGCGCCGCGCGGGCCGCCTCGGTGGCGTAGCCGCGGTTCCAGAACGGCCGCCCAAGCCAGTAGCCCAGCTCGGGCCGGCCGCGCGGGCCCGGCTTGAACCCGATCGCGCCGACCACGCCGAAGTGATGATGCTCGATGACGAAGTGGGCCTCGCGCTCCCAGTCCAGATCGCGGCAGTGAGTCACCCACGTCTCCGCGTCGGCGAGGCCGTAGGGATGGGGGATGTGGGTGGTCTGGCCCGCGATCCCGCGGTCGTCGAGCAGCTCGGCGATCCGCTCGGCGTCGGCAATGACCACGCCGCGCAGCAGCAGCCGCTCCGTCGAGAGCGTCGGCGTCACGTCTATCGCGCACATCATCCCTACCTCCCGGCCTTCGAGATCGGCGAAGGCCCAAAAACAAAACGAGGAGCCCGGCGTTCCGGACTCCCCGCTGGAAGGTCTTGTCCGGTCCGCCTGTCTTGCGAGGGCGGAACCGGAGAGAGGAGGTTCCGCCTATTCGGCCGCCATCACCTCGTTCGGGACCACCGTCACATAGGTGCGGTCGTCGCGCTTGGTGACGAACTTCACGGCGCCGTTGGCCGTGGCGAAGAGGGTATGGTCGCGACCCATGCCCACGTTCTCGCCGGCCCAGAACTTGGTGCCGCGCTGACGGATAATAATGTTGCCGGCCAGCACCTGCTCGCCGCCGAACTTCTTCACGCCGAGACGGCGGCCCGCGGAGTCGCGCCCGTTGCGCGAGGAGCCGCCGGATTTCTTGTGAGCCATGTCGCTCTCCTGGAACTCGTGTCGGACGAAAGCGGGGCCTTACTCGGCCGCGCCCTCGCTGCTGTCGGGGGCCGCGGCGTCCGCGGCGGGCTCTTCGGTCTTCTTGGCGGCGGCCTTGCGCGGCGCCTTCTTGGGCGCAGCCTCGGCTTCCGCCGCCACCGGGGCCGGCGCGGCGGCGGCGGCCGGCGCCACGAAGGGCAGGCCGCGGGCGCGGGCGTCGAGCTCGGCCTTGGTGGTCAGGCTCACTTCGCCGTCCCACTTGGCGTCCTTGCCGGCGCCGGTGATGCCGGTCACGCGCAACACCGACTCGAATTGCCGGTGACCCTTGGTGCGGCGATAGCCCTGGCGACGGATCTTCTTGAAGATCTTCACCTTCTCACCCTTGCGGGTCTCGATGAAGGTGGCCGCTACCGAGGCGCCTTCGACCAGCGGCGCGCCCACGGTCACGTCCGCGCCGTCACCCAGCATCAGGACCTCGCCGAACGCCACGTTCGCGCCGGGCTCGCCGTCCAGCTTCTCCACGACCAGCAGGTCGCCGGGCTGCACCCGGTACTGCTTTCCGCCGGTCTTGATCACCGCGTACATGGTTCGCGCGCCTTCGTACTTTTATAGAATTCAAAACGGAATGCGCCCGCAGGGCGGCCCCGCGGGCGAGAGGGGCGGACTTATACGCAGGCTGCGGCGGGAGTCAATGTAGCGGAAGCGGCCTGCGCCGCATCGCGCGGAACGGCGGGCAAGCGCGGCCGTTGTGCTCGATGGTGATCGGCTCGCGGTCCGGGATCGCGCCTTTCCGAGAGCGCCCGAAAGAAACGAGCGATGATTCCGCGCGGTGGGTTCTTCGAGGTCGGCAAGATCTACAAGATCACGATGCTCGTCTACGACACCGACGGTCGCGCGGAGCGGGACATGCGTCCGGGCTGCCGGCTCGTGGCGATCGACGGGCCGCTGCTGAAGCTCGACCAGCACGGCAAGGAGTGGATCGTGAACTCCCATTCGCCGCTGTTCGTGGAGGCGGAGCTGGGGTGAGATCTCGGCTCACGCCGGATACGGGGCCGCCGGCGGCGGGCGGGCGCTTGATGCGACAGCGGAGGCCGTCCCGCAACTCCGCTCCCGTCGGGTGCGGCTGCCTGAGCGTCGCAATGATAGCGCGTCATGATCTCAGGCGCGCACGGATCTGCGCCCCAATCGCGCACCCAGCGCCCTGGCCAGCAGGGCCGCGGCTTTGAGGCCCACGATGGCGCCGTAGGCCGCGCCGGGACCGCCGCGGCACATCCGGCCGAAGGCGGCGGCCAGCGTGCGCAGTTCGGGCGTAACGCCGCGGGCGGCGGCGTAGAGGGCCGCCGGGTAGATCGGCGCCTTGCGGCCGGCGAGGCCGATGGCGGTCGACCGCGCGGCTTCAATGGGTCCGGCTTCCCCCAGGCGGCCCAGCAGCAGGTCGGCGTAGGCGCTCGCATAGTCGATGTTCAGGCCGAGCAGGGACATCTCGTCCCAGGGGCGGACATTGGCGTCGATCGGCCAGAGCCGCCCGTCCGCGTCCCTCAGGAACTCGAAGTGGGCGAGGCCCTGGCAACCGAGGACCTCGGCGACGCGCCGGCCGGCGGCGAGCAGCGCTGGGTCGTCCTGCAGGACGAAGTCCAGGCCGGGGCCGTGCATCCACCGCCGGGCGCCCATGCGGAAGCCGTGCTCCATCAGCGGGCCCTCGGGGCCGCGCAAGCATCCATAGCCGTAGGTCTCGCCGGGAATGAAGCGCTGGAAGAAGAGCTGGTTGGCGGCCCCGTATTCGGCGATCGCGGCACGGATCTCGGACACGGAGCCGGCGATCCGCACGCCGTCGCCCCCGAGGCTGACGCGCGCCTTCACCATCAGCGGCAGGCCCAGGAGCCGCGCCGCCGTCTCGGCGCCGACGTCGCAGGCCCGCAGCTGGGACGGCGTGCGCAGGCCCGCCGCGGCCAGCCGAGCATTGACCGAGAACTTGTCCAGCAGGACCTCGGGCGGGAGGACCGCGTAGGCGAGTCCCTGGCCGGCCAGGGCGGCGAGCCAGGACCGGTCGCCCTTCATGGACGAGGCCATGGTCTCGGAGATCAGCACATCGACGATGCGGAAGCGCCCATGGCCGCCTGTCGTCAGCCAGGCCTTGGCGCCGGGCCGGGTGAGCGCCAGCGTCGCGTCGTAGAACAGCCGGTCCCGCAGCGCGCGTGTGCGCGAGGGCGGCGCGGCGCTCCGGCGCCAGGCGCCTCCGTCTTTCACGCGGACGCAGCCGATGCCGCGGCGGCGCAGGGTGGCCGCGACCTGATCGAAGAACTCGTACCCCGCATCGTCAAAAATCACCACCAGCGGCCGCTTCGCGCCGGATCCGGCGAGCGCCTCGGTGCTAAGGCTTCTGGCGCGACGCACATTCAGAGGGAGGGTCACTTTGACTCACGAGCGATAAGGCCCTTCCTTGTGGCTCGGCTTTTCGCCGGGACGCGTCACACGGCTTGGTTACATGGCGCTGATGGGAGCCGCCGGCGTTCGGGCGTATAATGCCGCAGCCCGTGACCGGGCCTGATCGAAGGAGGCCGCCATGCCCATCATGGTTCTGTTTCGTTCGAAGCGTATCGATCAACGCCTCTACGACGCCATCATCCACGAACTGGACCTCGAACATCGGCCGGAGGCTGGGATGCTCACGCACGCCTGCGGCTTCGATGGCGACGGCATCTGCGTGATGGACGTCTGGGAGTCCCGAATGGAGTTCGAGACCTTCATGAGCCACAGGCTGAAGCCGGCCTTCGCGAAGCTCGGCCTCGAGTTCGTGGAGCCGGCCATCCTCGACGCCTACAAGTTCGGCGTGGCTGAGGGAGTGGACCGCTACCGGCAGGAAAGCGGGCCGAGCTTCGGCGCGGCGCGGGAGGGGACCGCCCCCGGCGTGCATCCCCCGGGAACGCCGCACTGACTCCTGAGCGCGCCTAAGCGGCGAACAGCCGCCGGATCGCGGCCTGCATCTTGGCCGACTCCTCGCCCGTCTGGGTGCCGAGGATGCGGATTTCTTCGGCGATCACCGAGAAGGCGCGCCCGGCGTCGCCGGCGCGGGCGGCTTCGATCAGCGCGTTGAAGGCGATGATCCGGATGCGCGAGGCCGTCTGCTCGATGTCTTCCAGGGCGCCGGTC
>CBJNAS010000079.1:0-11378 GCA_966434565.1 uncultured Phenylobacterium sp. | reverse complement strand
GCGCAGGCAGCGCGGATGGCGGTCTATACGGACATAACGGACGACGAGCTGGCCGGGCTTCTCGCCGATTTCGACCTCGGCGACGCGGTCAGCTTCAAGGGCATCGCCGAGGGGGTGTCGAACTCCAACTTCCTGCTGGAGACGGATCTCGGCCGCTTCATCCTGACGGTCTACGAAGCCCGCACGCGCGAGGAGGAGCTGCCCTTCTTCCTGGGGCTGATGCGCTGGCTGGCCGAGCACGGCTATCCATGCGCGACCCCGATGGCGGACCGCCAGGGCGAGAGCCTCAAGCGGCTGCGCGGCAAGCCCTGCGCCATCGTCAGCTTCCTGCCGGGCCTGTCCGTGCGGCGCCCAGGCGCCGCCCATTGTCGCGAGGCGGGCGCGGGGCTGGCGCAGCTGCACCTGGCCGCGCGAGGCTTTCCGCAGGCGCGCGCCAACGACCTCGGCCAGGCCGCCTGGGCGCCGATGTTCGCTCCGCTCGCGGCGGACGCCGACGGCCTGAAGCCGGGCCTGGCCGCGGTGATCGAGGCCGACCTCGTCCATTTGGCCCAGGCCTGGCCCGCCGGCCTGCCGCAGGGCGTGATCCACGCCGACTTCTTCCCGGACAACGTCTTCTTCCACGGCGACCACTTCGCCGGCGCCATCGACTTCTACTTCGCCTGCAACGACGGGCTGGCCTACGACATCGCCATCGCCCTGAACGCCTGGTGCTTCGAGCCCGACGGCAGCTTCAACATCACGGCTGCGCGGGCGATGGTCGCGGGCTACGAGGCGCACCGGCCGCTGTCGGAGGCGGAACGCGCGGCGCTGCCGGTGCTGGCGCACGGCGCGGCCATGCGCTTCTTCCTGACCCGCCTCTACGACTGGCACAACACCCCGCCGGGCGCGCTGGTCAGGCCGAAGGATCCCCTGGAGTACGAGCGCAAGCTGGCGGTCCACCGCGCCGCCCCCGACCTCGTCCTGTTCGGAGCCTCCGCGTGACGCCAAATGTCGTGATCTATACGGACGGGGCCTGCTCGGGGAACCCGGGCCCGGGCGGCTGGGGCGCGATCCTGCTCTACGGCGACAAGCGCAAGGAGATCATGGGCGGGGAGGGCGCCACCACCAACAACCGCATGGAGCTGATGGCCGCGATCCAGGCGTTGGAGACGCTCAATCGGCCCTGCAAGGTGGAGCTGCACACCGACAGCCAATACGTCCAGAAGGGGATCCACGAGTGGATCCACGGCTGGAAGCGGCGCGGCTGGAAGACCGCGGACGGCAAGCCGGTGAAGAACGACGACCTCTGGCGGCGCCTTGACGCCGCGCGGCAGCGCCACGAGGTGGACTGGCGATGGGTCAAGGGCCACGCCGGCCACGAGCTCAACGAGCGCGCCGACGAGCTGGCGCGCGAGGGCCTGAAGGCCGCGCGCGACCGGGCGGCCTGAGCGGCGCGCCTATCGCGCCGAAGCGCGGCTTACCGCCGCCTTGTTCGTACGATTCTGAACCTTATATGTTCAGGGTTGAACAGGAGCGCCTCGCATGCCGCCTCGGCCGTCCGATCACCCGATCCTGCAGGTGTTCGCCAATATCCGCTTCGTCAACGACGCGGTGCAGGATGCGATCGCCGAGTGCCTTCCCGAGGGGATGACGGTGCCGCAGCACGAGGTGCTGCGGCTGTTCGACTTCCGCGGCGATGGGCTCACGCCCGCGGAGATCGCCCAGTCGCTGCACATCCCCAAGAGCGCGCTCACCAACACCCTTCAGCGCCTGGAGGCCAACGGTTTCGTGCGCATCGAGCCCTGCCCCGAGGACGGCCGCAAGAAGCAGGTGTGGCTGACCCCCGCTGGCCGGCACACCTATGTCCAGTCGCTGGCGGCGATCCGGCCCAGGATGGAACGTCTGCGAGAAGCCTTCACCCTAGAAGAGTTCCGCGAGGCGCTGCACTTCCTGAAGGCGCTGCACGACTGGTTCGAGCAGAAGGACTGGGCTTAGGGAGTTTTTGAACGCCCCCTCAGTCCGCTTCGCGGACAGCTCTCCGCTAGGCGGGCGACGGAGGGGGCGTTCCGCCCGGTGCTAGACGTCCGACGTCGGGCGCCGCTGGCCCACCTGCTCGTCCGACTGAGCGGAGCTGGCCTGCGACGCGCGGGTGTCCGCCTGAGAGCCACCCGCCTGAGATCCCCGCATCTGAGCGGCGCCGGTCTGATCCCGGCTTCCCTGGCCCCCGGCCGCCCGGCCGCTCAGCCGCGGGTCGCCGGCCGTGGCGGAGCCGCCCTCGCCCTTGATCTCGATCCGCCGGCTCCGGTCGCGGGCCTGCATGTTCTTGGGCAGGGTCACCTTCAGCACCCCGTTCTCGCAGCTGGCCTCGACCCGTTCGGCGTCGACCTCGGCGGGGAGGGGGATGCTGCGCTCGAACCGGCCGAAGGAGCGCTCGCTATAGCGACGACCGCCCTGCTCCTCGTTGCCCTCCGAGCGCTTCTCGCCGCGCAGGGTGAGCACATTGTCGTCCAGGCTGAGCTCGACGTCCTTGAGGTCGATGCCCGGCAGCTCGGCGGTGACCATGAAGGCCTGATCGGTCTCATGGACGTCGACGCTCGGCATGATCATGCCTGCGCCCTGGCCCCCTTGGGCGGACGGCGCGAAGCTGCGCGCCTCGGCGGGCGCGAAGAAGTCGTCGAACAGGCGGTCCATCTCGCGTCGGAAGGAGGCGAACGGATCCCGCCCGAAGGGCTGCAGACCCGTAGCTCGCCAGGGGGTGAGGTCGCGGTTGGCCATGGGGCTCTCCGTATCTTGAGCGTTCCCTCCCGACTGTCGGCGAGTTTAACCCTTCGGCGCAGCAGCCATCTTTTGCTCTCCGATTTTTGATCGCCGCCATGGCGGCGAACCCGCCGAGACCCCAGATCTGCGGTCAGAGGAGGAGCGCATGGCCGATCCCCTGCACCCAGATCCCCTGCACGTCGTCTGTCCGCACTGTGACAGCACCAACCGCCTGCCTGCCGACCGCTTGGGCCAGGGCGCCTGCGGAAAGGCCGCCAAGTGCGGCCGCTGCCACCGGCCGCTGTTTGCCGGCGAGCCGGTCGTGCTCGACGCGGCGCGCTTCGCCAAGCACCTGGCCGCCAGCGACCTGCCGCTGATCGCCGATTTCTGGGCCGCCTGGTGCGGCCCCTGCCGGGCGATGGCGCCGATCTTCGCCCGCGCCGCCGCCGAGCTCGAGCCGCAGGCCAGGTTCGTCAAGGTCGACGTGGACGCCAATCCGGACCTCGCCGCCCGGTACGGCGTCCAGGGCATCCCCGCCCTGTTCGTCTTCCAGCGCGGCAAGGTGGTCGCCCGCCAGTCCGGGGTCACCGACGCAGCGACGCTGCGCGACTGGGTCCAGCGCTTCGCGCCCAGGCCAGTCGAGGCTTGAGCGCAGGGCCTTTACTGAACCGGCTTCAAGGGCCGAAACTGCATCCCTTTTCTGAGGAGGAGCCGCCGTGTCCGACGGGATCGAGGACGTCGAGGCCGCGCCGGAGCGGCCCAGCCTGACCTATCCCTTCGCGGAAGGGCCCAGCGCGACCGCCGCGGTCGAGGTGGCGCCCGGGGTGAAGTGGCTGCGCATGCCGCTGCAGGGGCCACTCGGGTTCATCAATGTCTGGGCGATCGTGGAGGAGGGCGGCTACGCCATCGTCGACACCGGCATCGGCGGGGCGGAGACCGTCCGGGCCTGGCGCCAGGCGTTCCGGGGGCCGCTGGAGGGCCGGCCGGTCACCCGCGTGTTCGCCACCCATATGCACCCCGACCACATCGGCATGGCGGGCTGGCTCACCCGCAATTACGGGTGTCGGCTGTGGATCACCCGGCTGGAGTTCCTCACCTGCCGCAGCCTGGCGGCCGACACCGGGCGCGAGGCGCCGCCGGACGCGCTTGCATTCTACCGCGCCGCCGGTTGGGACGCCGACGCGCTGGAGACCTACCGCGCTCGCTTCGGCTTCTTCGGCGCCAACCTGCACGCCTTGCCCGACAGCTTCCACCGCCTGCGTGACGGCGACGAGGTGGTGATCGGCGACCGGACCTGGATCGTGGTCGTGGGCTCCGGCCACAGCCCGGAGCACGCCTGTTTCTATTGCCCGGACCTGAAGCTGCTGATCTCCGGCGACCAGGTGCTGCCGCGCATCAGCTCCAATGTCGCGGTGTTTCCGACCGAGCCGGACGCCGATCCGCTCTCGGAATGGCTGAGCTCGCTGGCGCGCATCCGCGATCGCGTGCCGGACGACGTCCTGGTGCTGCCGGCCCACAACGATCCGTTCCATGGCCTGCACGCCCGGCTCGACCATCTGATCGCCGGACACCGGCACGGGCTCACGCGCCTGAAACGGCGGATCGCCGAGCCCCGGCGGGTCGTCGACGTCTTTCCGGCCCTGTTCCGGCGGGAGATCGACGAGACGACGCTGGGCCTCGCCACGGGTGAGAGTCTCGCCCATCTCAACTACCTGCTGGCGCGCGGCCAGGCGACACGCGCGACCGATGCGCATGGCGTCGACTGGTACGCCGCCGTGGCCTGACGCCAAGCGGGAAGGGGCGATGACCGAAGAGCTGCTGATCGACAAGGCGGGGGGCGTGCTCACCGTCACCTTCAGCCGGCCGGAGAAGAAGAACGCGCTCACGGTCGAGATGTACCGGGCGTTCGCGGAGGCGTTGACGGCGTCGAACGATGACCCGGAGGTGCGCGCCGTCGTGCTGCAGGGGGCGGGCGACAGCTTCACCGCCGGCCACGACGTCGCGGAGTTCGCCGCCGCCAACCGGGGAGAGGCGCTCGGCGCGGATTTCGGCCTGCCGATGCTGCAGGCGCTGGCGAATGCGCGAAAGCCGCTCGTGGCGGCGGTGCAAGGCCGCGCCGTGGGCATCGGCCTCACCATGTTGCTGCACTGCGACCTGGTCTATGTGGCGGAGGACGCGCTGCTCTCGGTTCCCTTCGTCAACCTGGCCCTCGTGCCCGAGGCGGCCTCATCGCTGCTGTTGCCCGCGCGGATCGGCCACGCGCGGGCCTTCGAGCTCTTCACCCTCGGCCGGACGATCGACGGGCGCACGGCCGCGGCCTGGGGCCTCGCCAACGCCGCCGTTCCGGCTTCGGAGGTGCACGAAAGGGCGCGCGCCGCGGCCCAGCTGCTGGCCACCCGTGCGCCCGCCGCCGTCGGCGTCACCAAGGCCCTGATGCGCGACGCGGCCGCCGTCACCCAGCGAATCCAGGACGAGCTCGTCCAGTTCTCCGCCCAGCTCAAATCGCCCGAGGCCAAGGAGGCCTTCGCCGCCTTCTTCGAGAAGCGGCCGGCGGATTTCTCGAAGGTCTGACGCTGTTGGTCCCTTCCGATCTCATCATCCGCCCGGCGCGGCCGGCGGACGCCGGCCTGATCCACGCCCTCGTCCGCGAACTGGCCGACTACGAGAAGCTGCTGGATTCGGTGGAGGCCACCGAAGCGGACGTGGCCCGCGACCTGTTCGGGCCGCAGCCCAGGATATTCTGCGACATCGCCGAGGCCCGCGGCGAGCCGATCGGCTTTGCCCTGTGGTTCTACAACTACTCGACCTTCCGCGGGCGGCACGGGATCTATCTCGAGGACCTGTTCGTGCGCCCCGCCGCGCGCGGCAAGGGCGCTGGCAAGGCCTTGCTTCGACGCCTGGCGCGACGCTGCCTGGACGAGGGGCTCGGCCGGCTGGAGTGGGCGGTGCTCGACTGGAACGCGCCGGCGATCGGCTTCTACGACGCCCTGCAGGCCCAGGCGATGAACGAGTGGATCGTGCGGCGGCTCTCGGGCGAGGCCCTGGCCCGGCTCGCCGAAGGCTGAGGCTCAGCCCAACCGGTCGGCCTTGCGCAGCGCCGGGAACAGGCCCGCCCAGAGCGCGGTCACCGCCAGGGCGCCCGCGCCGCCGAACAGGGCCGCGCCGATCGGGCCGAGGAAGCGGGCCGCGACCCCGCTCTCGAACTCGCCGAGCTCGTTCGAAGCGCCGATGAACACCGAGGAGACCGCCGCCACCCGGCCGCGCATCGGGTCAGGGGTGACCAGCTGGATCAAGGTTTGGCGGATGTAGATCGACAGCATGTCGGCTCCGCCCAGCACGGCCAGGGCCGCCACCGAGAGCCACAGCGCCTTGGAGAGCGCGAACGCGCAGGTCATCAGGCCGAAGACCGCGACGCCGCCGAACATGTAGCGCCCGGCCTTGCGGCGGATCGGATGGGCGGCGATCCACAGGGCGACGGCGGTGGCGCCGATCGCGGGTCCCGCGCGCAGCATGCCGAAGCCCTGGGCGCCCACGTGCAGCACGTCGCGCGCGAACACCGGCAGCAGCGCGGTCGCCCCGCCCAGCAGCACCGCGAACAGGTCGAGCGAGATGGCGCCGAAGACGATCTTCTCGCGCCAGACATGGGCCAGGCCCTGCTTCATCAGCGTCCAGCGCGAGCCGGCCTGGATCACCGGCCGGGTGCTCTTGCGGATCAGGCTGATGCACAGCGCCGAGACCGCGTAGAGAATCAGCGCGGTGACGAAGGCGTGGGCCGGCGAGATCGCCACCAGCAGTCCGCTTGCAGCGGGTCCGGCGATGGAGGCGGTCTGCCACGCCAGGGAGTTCCAGGCGATCGAGCGCGGCAGCAGCGCACGCGGCACCAGCATCGGCCCGATGGCGGTGTTGGCCGGCGAAAAGAAGGCCCGCCCCGCGCCGAAAACCACGGCCATGCCGAGCAGCATCGCCGGGGTCGTGAAGCCGCGCCAGGCGCCGATCGTCAGCACCAGCGCGCTCAGCATCTCGCCGGTCAGGCAGGTCAGCACCACCTTGCGCCGGTCGTAGCGGTCGGCGGCCTCGCCGGCGGGCAGGGTCAGCAGGAACACCGGGACGAAGGCGGCCAGGCCGATCATCCCCACCAGGAAGGCCGACTGCTCCACGCCCATGCTGCGGCGGGCGAGCGCATACATCTGCCAGCCCAGCGCCACGCTCTCGATCTGGGCGGCGAAGGCCCCGCACCAGCGCGAGCACCAGAAGAACAGGTAGTCCCGCTCTTTGAGCAGCGCGCGGGCAGAGGGCACGATGTCCGGGGTGGCGTCGGGCATGGGGGCGCGAACCTGCCGCGAGCGCGAGCCCGCCGCAACCTTCAATCGGTCAGGGAGGTTTGCGACATTCCCGCGATTGACGGCGCGTGCGCGAGACCGTACTTCGCGCGCTCCCGAGAGGCTGGGGACCTGGCCCATGCGTAGCCGACGACACCAGCGCGCCCGAGGCGCGCTCCGCTGAACCTGCAGCCGTTGCGCGCCAGCGCCGGCCCGCTTTCGTCCACGCTGTCGCAAGTCCCGAATTCCATGTCCGCAGAGCCCAGTCCGAGCCGGCACGCGCTCACCTTCACCCACGAAGGCCCCGAGGATCAGCCCGCGATCGAGGCGCTGCTCGACCGCGCCTTTGGGCCGGGCCGCTTCGTCAAGTCCTCCGAGCGGGTGCGCGAGCTCGCCGACTTTGCGCCGGAGCTGTCCTTCTGCGCCTGGAACGCCGAAGGCCGGCTGGCCGGCGTGGTGCGCCAGTGGCGGGTGCGCGCGGGCGACACGCCGGTGGTCTTCCTGGGGCCGCTGGCGGTCGATCCGGACCAGCGCAACGCGGGCCTGGGCGGCCTGCTGGTCAAGCACGCCCTGAGGGCCGCCCACGCGGCCGGCGAGCCGGCCGTGCTGCTGGTGGGCGACCCGCCCTATTTCGGCCGCTTCGGTTTCGAGGCGGCGTTGGCGAAGGGCGTGCGGCTGCCGGGGCCGGTCGACCAGCGCCGGGTGCTCGCCCATCCGTTCCGCGACCTGGGCGTCGGGCTGGACGGTCCGGTGCGAGCGCGCTGAGCCGCCGCCAAGGCGAACTTGAGGCCCACCGCCGCGCCGCCTACCTTGGGCGCATGAGCGCTATCGACAAGAAACCGGGCCTGGACCAGGTCGCCGCGGCCGCGCATGCGGCCCAGGGCGAGCCCGCCCAAGGCGGGCGGGGCGGGGCGCGCGGCTTGCCGCCGGTGCATCTGTGGAACCCGCCGAACGTCGGCGAAATCGACATCGTCATCCGCAAGGACGGCGGCTGGGTGCACGAGGGCGGGGTGATCGGCCGCGAGGCGCTGGTGCGGCTGTTCTCCACCATCCTGCGCAAGGACCCGGACGGCTTCTGGCTCGTCACCCCGCACGAGAAGCTGCGCATCCGGGTCGAGGATGCGCCCTTTGTCGCCGTCCGCGTGGATCGCGAGGGGGGCGCCCTGCGCTTCCTCACCAACCTCGGCGACGAGGTGACGGCGGGACCCGATCATCCCATCCGGGTGGTCACCGACGCCGCCGGCGAGCCGCGTCCCTACGTCCATGTGCGCCGCGGGCTGGAGGCGCTGATCACGCGCCCGGTGTTCTACGAACTGGTGGAGATGGCGGAGGAGCGGCCGGGGGCGGCGGGCCCCGAGCTCGGCGTGGCCTCGAACGGGGCTTGGTTCCCGCTCGGCCAGGCGGAGTGGGCGGGGCCGTGATGGACGCCGCCCGCGCCAAAGACCTCCGCGACTGGATCGGCCGCCACCTCGACCCGCTCGAAGTCCGCGAGCCGTGCGACGGCGTGCAGACCGACTCGATCGACGGTCTGCCCTTCGACGGCGACCCCGCGCCGGCCGCCGTGCTGATCGGCCTGATCGCGCGGCCGGAGGGCTATTCGGTGCTGCTCACCCGCCGGGCCGACACGCTGAAGAACCACACCGGCCAGATCGCCCTGCCGGGTGGTCGCCGCGATCCGGGCGAGGCGCCCTGGGAGACGGCGCTGAGGGAGGCGGAGGAGGAGATCGGGCTGGATCGCCGCTTCGTCACCCTGGCGGGCCTCTCCACCCCCATGCTGACCCGCACGGGCTATCTGATCGTTCCGGTGGTGGGCTTCATCGCCGACGGCTTTCGGCTGGACCCCAATCCGCACGAGGTGGCGGAGATTTTCGAGACCCCGTTCGGATTCCTGATGGACCCGACCAACCACGAGCAGCACGCCTATGAGCTGGAGGATGGCTCCATGCGGCAGTTCTACGCCATGACCCACGGCGAGCGGTACATCTGGGGCGTGACCGCAGGCATCCTGCGTGAGCTCTACCAGCGCCTCTATGGGGCGGCGGTGGCGTGACCGACCGGCTGGGCCAGCTCCCCTGGATGACCGCGCCGGCCACCACCGCGGTGCTGAACGCCCTGGAGGCGGCGGGCGGGGCGGACTGCGCCCGCTTCGTCGGCGGCTGTGTGCGCAACGCGGTCATCGGCAAGCCGATCGCCGACATCGACCTGGCGACGACGCTAACGCCTGACGCGGTGACGAAGGCGCTGCGGGCCGGCGGCGTGCGCGCCATTCCGACCGGGGTCGAGCACGGCACCGTCACGGCGGTGTTCCAGCATCAGCCGGTCGAGGTCACCACGCTCCGCCGCGACGTCGAGACCGACGGCCGCCGCGCGGTGGTGGCCTTCACCACCGACTGGCGCCAGGACGCGCTGCGCCGCGACTTCACGCTGAACTCGCTGTACGCCTGCCGCGACGGCAGCATCTACGACCCCACTGGCCACGGCGTGGCGGACGCCAAGGCCGGGCGCATCGTCTTCGTCGGCGATCCGGAGCAGCGGCTGCGCGAAGACCACCTGCGCTCGCTGCGCTTCTTCCGCTTTCTCGCCTGGTACGGCCGGGGCGCGCCGGACGCCGCGGCGGTCGAGGCCATCGCCCGCCTCAAGGACAAGGTCGCCAGCCTGGCCGCCGAGCGGATCTCGGCCGAGCTGCTGAAACTGCTGGCGGCGCAGGATCCCCGCGCCGCCGTGCGGCTGATGCATGAGACCGGCGTCCTGGGCGTAGTCCTGCCCGGGCGGCTCGATCTCGCGCGTTTCGAAGCCATGGTAGAGATCGGCGGGACGGACGCGTTGCTGCGGCTCGCGGCCCTGCTGCCGGACGATCCGGCGGCGGCGATTGCAACGGCCGAGCGCCTGCGCCTCTCCAATGCCGAGCGCGACCGGCTGGCGGCGGCGCTGGCGCCCGCGCCGGAGATCCGGCCCGGGCTGCCGCCCGCAAAGGTGCGCGCGACGGTCTATCGGCTCGGACGCCAAGCCTTCGCCGACCGGGCGAAGCTCGCGTGGGCGGCGGCGGGGGCCGGCGATGCCGAGGCCTGGCGCGGCCTTCTGGCGATCGCCGAGACCTGGAGCCAGCCCGCCCTGCCGGTTGGCGGCGCCGACGTGCTGGCGGCCGGCGCGCCGAAGGGCCCGCGGGTGGGCGAGATCCTCCGCGCCCTGGAAGCCTGGTGGATCGAAGGCGACTTCAGCGCCGACCGGGCGGCGGCGCTGGCCAAGCTGAAGGAGCTCGTCGGTTGAGGCTGGGAATCCTGAAGACCGGCGCGCCGCCGAAGAGCCTGGCGCGGTTCGGGACCTATCCGGAGATGTTCCGGCGGCTGCTCGGCGAAGGCTACGACTATGCCACCTTCGCCGTCGATGAGGGCGAGCTGCCGTCCGCGCCAGGGGCCTGCGACGCCTATCTGGTGACCGGCTCCTCCTGCGGGGCCTACGACGATCTTCCGTGGATCGCCAGGCTGGAGGCCTTCCTGAGAGCCGCCAAAGGGCGAGCGGCCCTGGTCGGCGTCTGCTTCGGCCACCAGGTCATGGCCCAGGCGTTTGGCGGCAAGGTGATCAGGTCGCCGAAGGGCTGGGGCGTCGGCGAGCATGTCTATCGCGTGCTGAGGCCCGAGCCCTGGATGGACGACGCGGCCGAGATCCGCCTGCCGGCCTCCCACCAGGACCAGGTGGTGGAGGTCCCGCCGAACGCCGAGGTGATCGCCGGAAGCGACTTCACGCCCATTGGCGCGCTCGCCTGGCGCGACCAGCCGGCCATCTCCATCCAGCTGCACCCGGAGTTCGAGCCGGCTTACGCCATGGCCCTGATCGAAAACCGGCGCGGGACGCGCTTCTCCGAAGACGATGCGGACCGGGCGATCGCCAGCTATCACGCCCCGGATGACCGGCTGCGCGTCGGCGGCTGGATGCGGAATTTCCTGGCGCGCGCAACAAGCTAGGGGCCCGGCGGGTTCTGCCTCCCTGCGCGGGGGCGCAACCCTGGAGCGGCTGGTGAAGGCTTTGAAGCTGCTGATCATCGCCCTGAGCGCCGCCGCGGCCCTGGCCGTGAGCCTGGGCGCGCCGGCGGGCGCGCATCGGCCGGTGCTGGCGCAGTCCGCACGCCCGGCGCTCACGCCTTAGCCCAGGGCACGATGCGATCGGACGGAATCGTCTGACCTCCGCCCGCCGCCGGCCGCCTCAGGGCCAGGCGACCAGCGGCGGCATGGAGCTCAGGATGGACTCGATGTTCCCGCCGGTCTTCAGGCCGAACATGGTGCCGCGGTCGTAGAGCAGGTTGAACTCGACGTAGCGGCCGCGGCG
>CBJNAS010000078.1:0-11452 GCA_966434565.1 uncultured Phenylobacterium sp. | reverse complement strand
GGAGTTCGAGGCGGCATGGCCGACCCGATGCACCAGTTCGAGATCCACAAGATCGTGGATCTGCCCGACATCACCCTGCCGGGGATCGGGACCATCGACTTGGCGTTCACCAACTCGACCCTGGCGATGACGATCGCCGCGGGCCTGGTTGTCGCCTTCATGGCGGCGGTCACCTCCAATCCGAAGGTGGTGCCCGGCCGGCTGCAGGTGGTCGGCGAAGGCGTCTTCAGCTACATCGACAACCTGGCCGTGGGGATTATCGGCCACGAGGGGCGCAAGTTCTTCCCCTTTGTGTTCACCGTGTTCCTGTTCGTCCTGGTGATGAACTTCCTCGGCCTACTGCTGATGTTCACGGCGACCTCGCAGCTGGCGGTCACCGCGACGCTGGCGGCGATCACCATCCTGCTGGTCCTGGTGGTCGGCTTTGCGCGCAACGGCCTGGGCTTCTTCAAGCTCTTCGTGCCCTCGGGCGTGCCCTGGTACATGCTGATCCTGGTCACCCCGATCGAGGTGATCTCCTTCCTGCTCCGCCCGGTGACCCTGGCGCTGCGTCTGTTCGGCAACATGCTGGGCGGCCACGTGGCGATGAAGGTGTTCGCGGGCTTCGTGGTGTCGCTGGGCGCGCTGGGCTTCGCCGCGCTGGCCCACGGCGGCCTGGGTGTGCTGGCCTTCCCGGCCGCCGGCTTGGCGCTGACCGGCGTGGTCGCTCTGACCGCGCTGGAGTTCCTGGTGGCCTTCCTGCAGGCCTTCGTCTTCGCAGTTCTCGCCTGCGTCTATCTCAATGACGTGGTGAACCTCGGCCATCATCACTGACGGCCGAACTCTCAAAGCCAAAAACTTCAACTTTCAGAATTACGGGAATAGAAAAACATGGATCCGGCAGCGGCTAAACTCATCGGCGCGGGCCTCGCGACCCTCGGCATGATCGGCGCGGGCATCGGCGTGGGCGTGATCTTCTCGGGCTTCCTGCAGGGCGCGACCCGCAACCCGTCGGCCGCCGGCGGCCAGTTCACCAACCTCATCCTCGGCGCCGCTCTGACCGAAGCGCTGGGCATCCTGGCCTTCGTGCTCGGCCTGCTCATCCTGTTCAGCAAGTGACCTCCACGCGAGCGCGGGACCCGCTTCCCGCCTCGCCGCTTTAGGACCGTCGAAGCCTGATGGCCGCCGAAACCCCCACCGAAACGGCCGCCGCCTCAACCACGGCGTCCACGGAGCAACCGCACGACAGCGGCGGCCTGCCGCAGTTCAGGTTCGAGTACTGGGGCGGCCAGATCGTCTGGCTGCTCTTCACCTTCGCGATCCTGTACTGGCTGCTGGCCAAGGTCTTCGTGCCCAGGCTGCGCAAGATCCAGGACACCCGCGCCCAGACCATCGCCGACGCGGTGGAGCAGGCGCGCCGGGTCCAGGCGGAAGCCGACGCCCAGGCCGCGGCCGCCAAGGCGGAGATCACCGACGCCCGCGCCCAGGCGCGCCGCGTCGCGGCCGACGCCAAGGCCAAGGCCCAGGCCGAGATGGCCGAGCGCCAAGCCGCCGAGGACGCCCGCCTGCAGGCCGAGCTGGATAAGGCCGAGGCCCGCATCCGCGGCCTGCGCGACCAGGCCATGGCCAACGTCGGCGCCATCGCCGCGGAGACCGCCGAGGCGATCGTCGCCAAGCTCACCGGAGCCGCGCCTTCGCGCGCCGAGGTGGACGCGGCGCTCACCCCGCGCACGCCGGAAGGAGTGGCCTGATGCCCGAGTTCCTCAATCCGGCTGAAGGGGAATTCTGGGTCTTCGTCGGCCTCTTGATCTTCCTGGGCATCGTCGTCTTCGCCGCCAAGGCGCCGAAGAAGCTGGGCGCCGCCCTCGACGCCCAGGCCGCGACGATCCAGGCCAACCTCGACGAGGCCGCCCGCATCCGCGAGGAGGCCCAGCGGCTGCTCGAGACGCTGAAGGCCGAACGCGCCGAGGCCGAGCGTCACGCCAAGGAGATGCTGGCCCAGGCGCAAGCCGAGGCCAAGCGCCTGGAAGCCGACGCCAAGGCCAAGCTCGAAGAGAGCCTGCAGCGCCGCCAGCAGGTCGCCGAGCGCAAGATCGCCACTGCCGAGGCTCAGGCTGCGGCCGAGGTCAAGGCCACCGCCGCGGAGCTCGCCGCCCAGGCCGCCGAGACCATGCTCGCCCAGCGGCTCGCCGGCGTCCGCAGCGATCCCCTGGTCGACGCCGCGATCGGCGAAATGGCTGCGAAGCTGCAGTAGCCGAGCCGTCAGCCCAGAGATGCGGAAGCCCCGGAGGAGACTCCGGGGCTTTTTGGTAAAAGCAACACCCTACCTCCACCGCAAAGTGGGGGAGGGGGCGAGCCTACTCCCCAACCCCGAACGGCAGCTCCTCCTGCAGCGCGTCCTCGAACGCCATCAGCGGGTCCTTGCCCATCAGCGCCAGCTTCACCGGGCCCCAGTTCCGGCGATGGATCTCGCACGGGCCAAGCGTCAGCAGGGCCTCGGCGTGGACGGGGGCGCGGTAGCCCTTGTGGCTGGCGAAGCCGTAGCCCGGGTAGAGGCCGTCCATCTCCACCATCAGCCGGTCGCGGGCGACCTTGGCGAGTATGGAGGCGGCGGCGATCGACTTCGACTTCGCATCGCCGCCCACCACCGTCTTCACCTCGCAGGGCAGCTTGAAGGCGTAGTTGCCGTCGACCAGGGCGTAGCGCGGCGCGACCGCCAGCGCCTCTACCGCCCGGCGCATGGCCAAACCCGTGGCGTGCAGGATGTTCAGGCTGGCGATCTCCCGCACCGAGGCGAAGCCGACGCCCCAGGCGAGCGCCTTCTGCTGGATCTCCACCTCCAACGCCTCGCGCGCCTTGGCCGAGAGCTTCTTGGAATCGTCCAGCCCCTTGATCGGCTTTCGGGGGTTCAGGATCACCGCGCCGGCGCTGACCGGCCCGGCCCAGGGCCCACGCCCGGCCTCGTCCACGCCACAGACGTAGCCGTCGATGAAGGCCTTTTCGAGGATCAGGGTGGGTCCCTTCCCCATTCAGGCCCCCATCGCCCGGATCGGCGCGTAGCGATGGCAGGAGACCAGGTGGTCGTTGACCATGCCCACCGCCTGCATCCAGGCGTAGACGATCACCGGGCCCACGAACTTGAAGCCCTTGGCCTTCAGCGCCTTGGAGATCTCTGCGGCGAGCGGCGTCTGGGCCGGGACCTGGCCCACCTCCTGCCAGGCGTTCTGGACGGTCTTGCCGTCGCTGAAGCTCCAGCAGAAGGCGGCGAAGTCCTCCCCCCGCTCGCGCATCGCCAGGTAGATCCGGGCGCTCTCGATCGCGGCGTCGATCTTCGCATTGGAGCGGACGATCCCGGGATCGGCCATCAGCCGGGCGCGGTCGGCCTCGCCATAGCGGGCGATCGCCTCCGGATCGAAACCGTCGAAGGCGGCGCGGAACGCCTGGCGTTTCCGCAGGATGGTGATCCAGGAGAGCCCGGCCTGGAAGCCGTCCAGCACCAGCTTCTCCCACAGCGCCCGCGGGTCGCGCTCGGGCACGCCCCACTCCGCGTCGTGGTAGGCCTCGTAGAGAGGGTCGCCGGCCATGCCGCGCCAGCCGCAACGAATGAGCGATCCGTCGTCCATCGGCGGCGACTTTCAGCCGAGCCGTGGCGGCGGTGCAAGCGCGGTCTTCGGCCGCGAACTGTCGCAGGGACCTTAAGCGGGCGGCGCCTCGGCGAACCAGGCCGGCCGCTCGACCCGCACGGGGCGCCCGTCCACCATCAGCGCGCCGTCGATGCGGTCCAGCCTGAGCAGCGCCATCGCCCGGCCGGGAGCGCCCGAACGCACCTCGCCCGCGCGCAGCTCGCCCGCCAGCACCTCGGCGCCGGGCGCGGGCGGCGCGCCCTCGAAGGCGATGGGCAACATCCGGCTCTTCACCTGGCCGCGCCGCTTCATCCGCGAGGTGGTCTCCTGGCCGACGAAGCAGCCCTTCTTGAAGTCGATGCCGTGCAGCAGGTCGAAATCGGCCTCGATCGGATAGGTGCGCTCGCAACCCCAGTCGTCCGGCCCGGGGATGCCGAGCGCCAGGCGATGGGCGTCGTGGGCGGCCTCGTCGGCGGCGACGGCGTCAGGGGGAATGGCCGCGCCGTAGCCGCGAAGGCCCAGCGCGGGCAGGCGGGGATCTTGAACCAGAGGGCCAAACGCCCCCTCAGCCGGCTCAGTCGGCTTCGCCGACAGCTCCACCGCGGAGCGGGCGAGGTGGCTCGCGCCAAGGACGCGAGACGGAGGGGGCGTTCCGGCGGAGAATAGAGCCGAGACAGCGAGGTCCTGCGCCCTGATGTCCACCTTCGCCCTGAGCTTGTACATGGTCAGCCGCTGGACGATCGCCTCGCGGTGCTCGCGCGCCACGTCGAGCCAGCAGCCGGTCTCGCGTCCGACCACGAACATGTCCCAGAGCAGGCGGCCCTGCGGCGTCAGCAGCCCGGCGAAGCGCGCCTCGCCCGACGTCAGGGTCTCGACGTTCTGGGTGACGAGGTTGTGCAGGAAGGCCCGCCAGTCCGGGCCCTCCACGGCAATCAGGGCGCGGCTCGGCAGCTCGGAAAAGACAGGCGACGTCGTCATGCGATCAATTTGGGCGAGCCTGTGGTGGAGCGCCAGCGGCCCTGAGCTTATAGAGGAACGATGGCGCGCGGGTCCTTCCCGATTCTGTTCATCACGGCGACCAACATCGGCGACGCCGTCCTGTCGTCGGGCCTCATCAAGCGGCTCGCCGACGAGATCCCCAACGCCCGCTTCACCATCGCCGCGGGGCCCAAGGCCGCGCCCCTGTTCGCCTGCGTCCCCGAGCTCGACGAGCTGATCGTCCTCGCCAAGCAGACGGACGGCAGCCACTGGTTCGACCTCTGGCGCAGGGCGCGCAGGCGCCGGTGGGGGCTGGTGGTCGACCTGCGCGGCTCGCTGATCTCGCGCCTGGTCTCCACCCGCCGGCGCGCCGTCCACCGCAAGCTGGTCGGCGAGCCGATCCACAAGGTGCTGGAGGCCGCCCGCACCCTGAAGATCGAGGACGATCCGGCCCCGCCCTACATCTACACCTCGCCCGAGGTGGAGGCCTATGCGGCCGACCTGACCGCCGGCGAGGGGCCGATCCTGGCCATGGCGCCGGCGGCCAACTGGGTCGGCAAGACCTGGCCGCTGGAGCGGTTCTCCCGCGTGGCGATCCGCCTGCTCGGCTCGGACGGGCCGCTGCGAGGCGGCCGGCTGATGGTGCTAGGCGGCGCCGGCGAGCGCAAGGTCGTCCAGGGCCTGAAGGATTGCGTGCCGCGTAACCGCTTCATCGACCTGGCCGGGCAGGTGGACCTGGTCACCGCCTACGCCTGCCTGAAGCGCGCGCGGTTGTTCATCGGCAATGATTCCGGCACCATGCACTTGGCCGCGGCGGCGGGCATCCCGACGCTCGGCCTGTTCGGTCCCTCCGACGAGCGGCGCTACGCGCCTTGGGGGCCGCATGCCCGCGTTGTCCGCGGCGGCCGCACCCTGGAGGAGATCCGGGCGCTCGATCCCGATCTCAGCCAGTCCGTCTGCCACATGATGGACTTGAGCGTGGACCGGGTCTACGAGGCCGCCCGCGCCCTGCTGGCCGAGACCGCCTGAGAGGAACCCGGCATGTCCGAGACCTTCGACCTGATCGTCCGCGGCGGCGAGGTGGTGAACCACGCGGGGCGCGGCCTGGCGGACGTCGGCGTGCGCGGCGGCAAGATCGCCGCCATCGGCGACCTCGCGCAGGCCTCCGCCGGCGAGGTGTTCGACGCCGCGGGGCTGACCGTCCTGCCCGGCGTGATCGACACCCAGGTGCATTTCCGCGAGCCGGGCCTGGAGTGGAAGGAGGACCTGGAGACCGGCAGCCGCGCGGCCGTGCTGGGCGGCGTCACCGCGGTCTTCGAGATGCCCAATACCGAGCCGACCACCACCGACCCCGAGACGCTCGCCGACAAGCTCGCCCGGGCGGCCGGGCGCATGCACTGCGACCACGCCTTCTATGTCGGCGGCACCCACGAGAACGCCACCTTCCTGGGCGAGCTGGAACGCCTGCCCGGCTGCTGCGGGATCAAGGTGTTCATGGGCGCCTCCACCGGAACCCTGCTGGTGCAGGACGACGCCGGCGTGGAGCAGGTGCTGCGCCACGTGAGCCGCCGGGCGGCCTTCCACTCCGAGGACGAATACCGCCTGGCCGAGCGTCGGCCGCTGGCCCGCACCGGCGACTGGACCAGCCATCCGGAGGTGCGTGACGCCCAGTCGGCCATCCAGTCCACCGAGCGCCTGGTGCGCATCGCCCGCGCGCTCGGCAAGCGCATCCACGTGCTGCACGTCACCACCCGCGAGGAGATCGCCTTCCTGGCCGCGCACAAGGACATCGCATCCGTCGAGGTGACGCCGCAGCACCTGACCCTGGCCGCGCCCGAGGCCTACGAGCGGCTGAAGGGCTACGCCCAGATGAACCCGCCGATCCGCGGCGCCGAGCACCGCGCCGGCCTATGGGCGGGGGTCGCAGGCGGGGTGGCAGACGTGATCGGCTCGGACCACGCTCCGCACACGCCCGAGGAGAAGGCCCGCCCCTACCCCGCCTCGCCCTCCGGCATGCCGGGCGTGCAGACGCTGCTGCCGGTGATGCTAACCCACGTGGCGGAAGGCCGGCTCACCCTCGAGCGCCTGGTGGACCTGACCAGCCATGGCGCCAACCGTGTCTTCGGCCTGGCGGACAAGGGTCGGCTGGCGGTGGGCTTCGACGGCGACCTCACCATCGTCGACCTCAAGGCCCGCCGCCTCGTCACCCACGCGGCGATGGCCACCCGCTCCGGCTGGACCCCCTTCGACGGATTGGAGGCCAAGGGCTGGCCGATCGCCACCATTGTCCGCGGCCGGGTGGTGATGCGTGAGGACGAGATCGTGGAACCGCATCTCGGGCAACCCATACGTTTTCTGGAGACACTAGCGTAGCTAAGGTTCGGAACGCAGTGCTATCGGCCGACAGGTTGGCGAGTTCGCGCAGCCGAGGTCCAGGAGAGCGATGAAGAGCGGTGCGCCCGACCTCGACCGCGCCCCCGCTGCGCCGCTGTCCCTGCGGGCTCAGCTCGTGCGGCTCGTGCTCGCCCTGTTGCTCCCCTCGATCGCCGTCACCGTGCTGCTGCTCTGGGCCATCGACCGCGAGGCCTACAAGACCCAGGAGCGCCAGCTTGAGGCCACCGCGCGAACGCTCTCCCTGGTGATCGACGGACGCATCGCCGAGCAGGTCTCGACGGTCCAGGCGCTGAGCGTCTCGCCCAACCTCGCCCGCGCCGACTGGTCCGGCTTCGCCGCCCAGGCCCGCGCGGCGCTCAGCGAGACCGACTCCTGGGTCGTGGTGCGCAGCGCCGAGGGGGAGGCCTGGGTCAACACCCACAGCGGGCTTTCGAAGCATTTGCCGGCGGCGCCGACGCCCAAAGGCGTCTGGTCGGGCCAGCGCGGCGGCGCGTTCGTCTCCAACGTCATCTGGGGCCCGAGCGCCAAGACGCCTGTGATCGTGGTTATGAAGCCGGTCACTCTGAACGACGGCCGCACCGTCGGCCTCTCGGTCGTGCAGCCGGCGACCAGCTTCACCGCCCTTTTGAAGCGCCAGCAGCTGCCGTCTCGCTGGACCGCCTCGGTCCTCGACGCGAACGTGCGGATCGTCGGGCGCAGCCGCGCGGCGGAGAAGTATGTGATGGGCTCGACCGCGCCGACCATGACCAACGCCCTGCGCGAGAGGCCCAGCGGGATCCTCCGCGCCCGCACGTTCGAGGGCATCGACGTGCTGACCGCCTATGTGCAGCTGCCGGGCTACCACTGGACCGCCGTGGTGGCCATGCCGCGCGAGGAGGCCGCCGGCGCGGCCCGGCGCGCCATCCTGGTGGGGATGGCCGTGGGCCTGCTGCTGCTGACCGTGGGCGTGTTGCTGGCGCTGCGCACCGGGGCGCGGATCGCCGCCCCCGTCGAGAACCTGGCGCGAGCCGCCTTCGACTGGATCCAGGGCCGAGGCGCCAGCTTCCCCCCGTCCACGGGCCTGCGCGAGACGGACGAGTTGAGCCGGGCCTTCGCCGCAGCCCTGCGCGCCGTGGACGAGCGCGACGAACAGCACCGGCTCCTGATGAACGAGCTGAACCACCGGGTGAAGAACACCCTGGCGACCGTCCAGGCGGTGGCCCAGCACAGCCGCCGCGGGGCGGCCTCGCTCGACGATTACGTGTACGCCCTCGAAGGGCGGATCATCGCCATGGCCCGCGCCCACGAGCTGCTCACCCGCTCCTCCTGGGAAGGGGCGGAGATGCGCGAGCTCGCCCACGAGGCCCTTGAGGCCTTCGCCGGCCCGCGGGTGCGGATCTCCGGTCCGCCGGTCCGCATCGCGCCGACCGACGCGCTGAACCTGTCGCTGATCCTCTATGAGCTGGCGACCAACGCCGCCAAGCACGGCGCCCTTTCCAACGACAGCGGCGTCGTCGACCTGAGCTGGCGACCCGCCGGCAACCACATCGAGGTGGTCTGGACGGAATCCGGCGGCCCGCCGGTCTCGCCGCCACGCCAGCGCGGGTTCGGCTCGCGGCTGATCGCCCGCGCGGCCGAGGACCTGCAGCCGTCGCAGCTCGAGTACGCGCCGGAAGGCTTCCGCTGCCACCTGACCGTCGGGACCCGCGAAGGCGCCTGAAGCGCGCTCGCGGCTTTCCGCGCCCCCGCCATGGTGTTCTGGGGCCACGGCATTCACACAACTCGGCTCCGGGGGCGTTCGGCGCAGACGTGTGAATCGGTAGCCTTATGGGGAGGGGACGACCGCGAAGCGGTCGGGGGTGGGGGAGTTCAAGCCAGTCACCACGCACTGAGCTTGACCCACACTTCCCCACCCTGCCGGGGTTCGCCGGGCCGTCCCTCCCATAAAGGGTGGGAAGGCCCGGTAAAGCTCCTCAGACGTTCCCCGGCAGCTTGCAGCCGCCGGCGAAGGCGCAGCCGGTGGCGCCGATGGCGGTCACCGCGGGTTCGGTGTTGTACTCCAGCATGTAGCCCTTGAAGCCGTCGGCGCAGGCCACCTCGACCATGACGGTCCCCTTGGTGGTCTTGCCGCTGACCCGGGCGTTGGAGACCGTGCAGGTCTTCTGGTTGAACTTGCGCAGGTCCTGGGTCAGCTCGGCGTAGCCCGCGTCCTTGCTCAGCGAGCACTTGTAACCCAGCGCCAGCGCGTGGCCGCAGTCGAGCACCTGGCCCTTGCCGGTGGCGGGGAAGATGCCGATGGCGCCCGAGCCGCTCTTGCAGGCGAGCTCGACGACTTCATCGTTCCCGCGCATCGGGAACTCGGCGTAATGGTCGACGTCGCAGGTGGAGCCCGAGTTGTGCGCCAGCTTGGTGTAGAGCGCCGCCTGCTCGGCGGTCGCCTGCCGCGCGTCGGTCAGCGTGCAGCCGCCGAGGATGGCCTGGGCCTGGCCGCAGCTCCAGGTCTGCGCGACCTGGCCGTTGTTGACCTTGTAGATGTAGCCCTTGCCGTCCTGGCAGGCGGCTTCGAAGAAGTCCGACCCCTCCCTGGAGGTGCCGACGAAGCGGCGGTCCTTCACCACGCAGCCGTTGTTCACCGACTGGGCGAGGCGGTCGACCACCGCCAGGCGGGTCGCCTTGTCGCTCAGCTCGCACTTCAGGGCGCCCTGGGCGTCATCGAAGTTAAGGCAGTTCTGCGCGTCGACGTCCTTGGCCGGGTCGAGCGGGGCGCTGGCGACGAGGACGTAGCCCGCGCCGCCCTGGCAGGCGACTTCCACGAAGGTGTTGGTCTTGGTCTGGCCGATGCCGCGCGCCTTTTCGGGAACGCACTGGACGTGGGCCTTGGCGAGCATGGGGGCCAGCTGCGCCTTGGGATCGGAGTTACCGGGCAGCACGCAGGAGAGCGCGTCTGCCTTCGGCGTCTCGCCGGGCTTGGGCGCCAGCTCGATGCAGCTGAAGGCCGACGGCGTTCCGCCCTTGGGCGCCTGCACGACGTAGCCCATGCCCTGGCCGCAGGCGACCTCATAGTAGCTGGTCTCGGTCTTCGTCTTCGGGTCGTTCCCCTTGCCGACGAAGCGCGCGTCGCTGATCTGGCACCCTAGGCCCGCCGCCTGCACGACCGGCGGCGCTTCGGACATGCCCTGCTTGCGCTGGGCGTCGGACACCGGCGCAAGCCCCCTGGGCGCGGAAATCACCGCGACCGGCGCCAGCACCGCCGCGAACAGGGCCGCAGCCAGCCCCCATCCGATTGGCCTCATGACTCTCGTCTCTCCTGGGTGTTCTTCTCTTCGGGGGCGCAGATAAGCGCGGTCATCGTCCCAGGGTCAAGCCGAGGCGCGACATCAACCGAACTTTGGCGTGATTCCAATAGCTTAGCTGGACTTGCCCGAGGCGGCGCGCACGCGCAGCCGGGCGCCGGCGACGCCGGTCACCGTGACACGAGCGCCGGCGTCGGCCGTCTCGCCCGCTTCCAGTTCCGCGGCCCACTCCTTGCCGTCGACGAACACCCGCCCGGCGCCGCCTTCGAAGGCCGCCACCACGCGCGCCTCGCATCCCATCAACCGGGCGATGTTGTCGTTGACGTCGTCGGCATGGGTCGTGCGCTTGCGGGCGAACCAGCGCCGGGCCGTGATCGTCGAGACGATGGTCAGGAGCGCGAACAGCAGCACCGCCGCGGGCGCCGAGAGGGGCGCGAAACCCTCCGCCACCGCGACGACCCCGGCCGAGGCCGCCGGCCAGAGCAGCCAGCCCGAGCCGCTCAGCACCTCCAGGGCGAGCAGGCCCGCGCCGATGGCCCCCCAGATCCAGGCTGCGTGACTCATCGAGAGCTCGGCCGCGAAGGGCATGGCTCAGCTCCCCGTCGGCGGGACGGCGCGGCCGCCCCGGCCGGCGGCGGGCGGCGGGGGCGCGGTGCGCTGGGCGTCGGCCGCCTTCACCAGCTCGCCGATCCCGGCGATCGAGCCCAGCAACGAGGCCATGTCCGCCGGCACGATCACCGTCTTCTGCTGCGGGCTCTCGGCCAGGCGGGCGAAGGCGTCGACGTATTTCTGGGCCACGAAGTAGTTGATGGCGTTCACGTCGCCCTTGGCGATGGCGCTGGAGACCAGCTCGGTGGCGGTGGCCTCCGCCTGGGCGGAGCGCTCCCGGGCCTCGGCGTCGCGAAAGGCGGCCTCCCGGCGGCCCTCCGCCTCCAGGATGGCCGACTGCTTGGAGCCCTCGGCCCGGGCGATGGCGGCCTGCTTCTCGCCGTCGGCCTCGGTGATCACGGCGCGACGCTCGCGCTCGGCCTTCATCTGCCGGGCCATGGCGTTGGTGATGTCGGGCGGCGGCTGCAGGTCCTTGATCTCGATGCGCGTGACCTTCACGCCCCAGGGGCTGGTGGCCTCGTCGATCACGGTCAGCAGGCGCGAGTTGATGTGGTCGCGCTGCGAGAGCACCTCGTCCAGCTCCATCGAGCCCACCAC
>CBJNAS010000077.1:0-11497 GCA_966434565.1 uncultured Phenylobacterium sp. | reverse complement strand
ACGACGAGCGCGAGCAGACGCTCAACCAGCTGCTGGTCGAGATGGACGGCTTCGACCCGAACGAGGCGATCATCGTCATCGCCTCGACCAACCGGCCCGACGTGCTGGACCCGGCGCTGCTGCGTCCCGGCCGCTTCGACCGGCAGGTCGTGGTGCCCAACCCCGACATCAACGGCCGCGAGCGGATCCTGCGCGTGCACATGAAGAACGTGCCGCTGGCCGCCGACGTCGACGTCAAGGTGATCGCCCGCGGCACCCCCGGCTTCTCCGGCGCGGACCTGGCCAACCTGGTCAACGAGGCCGCCCTGATGGCCGCGCGCAAGAACCGCCGCATGGTCACCCAGCGCGACTTCGAGGACGCCAAGGACAAGGTCATGATGGGCGCCGAGCGCAAGTCCATGGTCATGACCGAGGATGAGAAGAAGCTCACGGCCTACCATGAGGGCGGCCACGCCCTGGTGGCGCTGAACGTCCCGGCGACCGATCCGGTGCACAAGGCCACCATCATCCCGCGCGGCCGCGCGCTGGGCATGGTCATGCAGCTGCCCGAGCGGGACAAGTTCTCGATGACCTATGAGCAGATGACCTCGCGCCTGGCGATCCTGATGGGCGGCCGGGTGGCGGAGGAGCTGATCTTCGGCCGCGAGAAGGTGACCTCGGGCGCCTCGTCCGACATCGATCAGGCCACCAAGCTGGCGCGCGCCATGGTCACCAAGTGGGGCTATTCCGACCAGCTCGGCGTGGTCGCCTACGGCGAGAACCAGGACGAGGTCTTCCTCGGCCACTCGGTGTAGCGCACCCAGAACGTCTCGGAAGAGACCGCCAAGATCATCGACGCCGAGGTCAAGCGCCTGGTGCAGGAGGGCTTCGAGGAGGCCCGGCGCATCCTCACCGAGAAGATGGAGGACCTGCACACCCTAGCCCGCAGCCTGCTCGAGTACGAGACCCTGACCGGCGACGAGATCCAGAATGCGCTGAAGGGCGTGCCGCCCGTGCGCGAGGAGCCGGAGGCCAAGAAGCCCGCCGGTCCGGCCGTGGCGGTGCCGCTGTCGCCGAAGCCGGATCCGGAGCCGGCATAAGGGCATACGAAAGCCGCAGCAGAACTCCTACGCCGAGGCTTCGGAGGGCATCTGTCCTTGCACCGAGGTCAGGACCCCTCCTGCGTAGCGCGCAGCGCGAAGCAGGATGGCGGAAGCGGATGGGAATCGAACCCACCGCCCGCTGTTCGCGGGCCACTGGTTTTGAAGACCAAGGAAGTCACCAGGCTTCAATCGCTTCCGCGCGCAGGCTTACAGGAAGCTTACGGTGATGTCAGGGGCGGTCAGCCGCCCTCCCGCACCGGCGCCCAGGCGGCCTCGCTGACGCCCAGGCTGCGCAGCACTCCATCGTGTGCGCGCCCAGCTCCGGCGGCGGCAGGCCCGGCGCGAGGTCGCCGCCGTGGCCGGGGAACTCCGGGGGTTGCTCAGGCCGAGCGCAGGGTGGCCAGGCGAGCGCGCGGCGGCCGGGCCCGGGCCGGCGGCAGGAGGTTCTGCAGGCCGACCCAGCTCAGGGCGGGCTCGGCCGAGGACCAGGCGAGGAACTTGTCCAAGAAGGCCCAGGCGGCCTCGTCGTGATCCAGGTGATGGGTGAGCAGGCCGATCGGCGCGTCCCACTGTCCGGTGATGCGGCGCGCGCGCAGGGCGCGCCGCAGGTCGCACAGGAAGCGCCTGCGTCCGCGGAACCGCGCGCCCGGACGCCAGCGCAGCAGGTCGAGATGGGCGTCGAGGCGTGGCGGCTCCCCGCCTGCGACCACCTCGCCCCACGCCGAGCAGGCGGCGTAGCCGGCTGCTGCGAGCGCGGTCGGGAGCTGTGGGTGGACGTCGTTCCAGGGCGGGGCGAAGACCTTCAGGCTCTGTGGCAGGCCGGCCAGCATGGCCCAGCCGGCCTGCAGGCGCGCGACCAGCTCGGCCCGGCCCCACGTGGCGGGAAACTCGCCGGCGATCTCGCCGTCGTTGCGGTTTACGTGGTCGACGCCGTGCTGGACAAGCACCACCTGCGGACGGAAGACGACGGCGCGGACAACCTCGGTGATCCGCCGGTTCGGGATCACCGCGAGTGCGAGTGGCGTCGCGTGGCGATCGGACAAGGCCAGCAGGCGCAGCAGGGGGCGAGTCGCGCCGCGCGCGTCGTCGTCACGCCACCACAGGCGCGCCGCACGCCCGGCGCGGCGCCACGCGCGGAGCTCCCAGTCGAGGCGGACGCGGTCCAGGCGAAGGCGGGCGAAGCTCATGGCGGCGCGCGCCGCTCAGCCCACCGCTTCCAGGCGGGCGTGCGCCGGCGCCGTGGCGCGGTGGCCCGAGGCGGCCTGTCGCTCGAGGATCTCCTTGGCGCGCAGGTGCGAGAGCACCGGATAGAGCCCGGCCATCACCGCGATCAGGAAGCCCAGGCCGCCTTCGCGGTGGCCCTTGCGGCGCACGTAGCATTTCCAGAACCGCCGCAGGCCGCGGAAGACGTTGTCCCACAGCTCGCCCGGTTTGCCCTGGTCGGCGAGGTCGGCGGCGCGTAGCGCAGTGTAGCGGTTGAGGCGGTCCAGCATGTCGCCGATGTCCTCGTCCACCTGGTGGCGCATCGGAATGGACAGCCGCCCGGCGCAGACGCCGTCCATGACGACGCCCGGATGCACCCGTTGCGGTTTCCAGCGCTTGACGCCCCGGCGATAGAGCCGGGCGACGCTGGAGGTGCCGAACGAGCCGCCCCAGCCGTGCCGCACCAGGGTCGGACCCACATAGTTGTCGATCGGCGCCAGGAACCAGTCGCCCCTGGCGTCTTCGATCGCGGCGCGGATCTCCGCGCCAAGGGCCTCGCTCACCCCCTCGTCCGCATCCACCTCGAAGATCCAGTCGCCGTTGCAGGCCGCCAGGCCCGCCTCCTTGCGCTGGCTCTCCAGCGGGAAGATGCCGGCGATCACCCGGGCGCCGAACTGGCGCGCGATCTCCTGGGTGCGGTCCACGCAGCGGTCGGCCACCACCACGATCTCGTCGCAGAAGGCGAGGCCGCGCAGGCACTCCGCCAGGCGGGCTTCCTCGTTGTGCGCGCAGACCAATCCCGAAAGCTTCACGCCGACCCCCCTGCCCACTGGCGCCCACTTGCAAGACGCCGCCGCGCGGCCTCGGCCCCCCGCGCCGTTGGCCTGTGTCAAAACTTCGCGGAGAGGGTCAGGCCGAGGGTGCGGGGACGGAGCGGCGTCGCCTGCCGCACCTGGCCGAAGCTGAACGGGTTGCCGTAGGCGAAGGTGTCCGCGGAGGAGTTGGCCGGGTTGGTGAGGAAGAGGTCGGCCGCCCAGCGGCGCCCCGCGAGGCCTGCGGTGAGCTCGGCGTCGAGGTAGCCGCCCATCTGTGGCGCCCCGGCCGCATCGAAGGTCAGGCGCGAGCGGCCGATGTAGGCGGCTTGCGCGGAGAACCGCGCCGTCAGCCGCGCGGTGAGCGGCCGCTGGTAGATGGCGACGATTCCGCCGGAGCCCGGCGGAGTTCCGGGCAGGGCGCCGGACAGCCGTGCGGCGAAGTCGGGGTTGCGGCGGGTGAACCGCGCCTTGGTCAGCAGGAGGTCGCCCTTCAGCGAGAGCCCGCCGGCGAACGCGTAGCCGACCTCGGCCTCCAGGCCACGGATCTCGGCGTCGCCGACATTGGCCGTGTACGCCAGGCCCGAGGCGAGATAGCGGTCGGTCTGGATGTCGCGCCACTGGTCGAAGAAGGCCGCCGCGCGCAGCGACAGGCGGCGTTCGAACCCGTGCAGCTTCACGCCCGCCTCGTAGTTGCGTAAGCGATCCGGGGCGAAGCGCGTGCGGATCCGCGGCAGGGGGTAGAGGCCTGCGGTGTTGAGCCCGCCCGCGCGGTAGTCGGTCGAGTAGAGGACGTAGACCAGGCCTGCGCCGAATTCGTGCTGGATCGACAGCTTGGGCGCGAAGGCTGCGAAACGGTCCCGCGCGCGGAAGGCGCGAGACACGCCGGGCCGCGGCGCCTTCACCGCCGAAGCGGTAGTCTGGCTGACTTCCAGGAGGCGGCCGCCGGCGGCGAGGGTCAAGCCCGGCGCCAGCTGATAGATCGCCTCGCCATAGGCTGCGAGCGCCCGCAGCCGGTCCTTGCGATAGTCGGCATAGAGGGTGGTCAGGGGCCCGCGGGACGGCAGGGCCTGCAGCAGGGATGGCGACAGCTCGTCCAGGCCCGCGGCGTAGATCCCGGCCAGCCAGCCGAAGCGCGAATGGCCGCGCGAGCTCAGCACCAGGTCCTCGACCAGCATCCTGACGCGCCGGCGCTCGGTGTAGACCCCGACCTCGAGGCTGGGATCGGCGAACAGGTCGAGGGCCGCCGTGGCGTCATAGAGGCTGGCGAAATCGTGGCGGATGAAGGCCGTGGTCGAGGTCAGGTTCGCCCCGGCGACCTGGCCGTTGAGGGTGAGCGCGCCCTCGCCGAACCGGTTGACGTGCTGCTCGGCGATCCGGTTGGCGCGGCGGCGGGAGAGAAGGGGGGCCGTGGTGTACTGGGTGTCGCTGGAGGCCAGATTCTGCCAGGCGCCAGAGAGGTCCACAGTCCAGCCCGGCGCCGTCTGCAGCCTGAGCGCCGCACGGCCCCCGTCGCGCAGGGTGCGGTCGACATTGGTGCGGCGCAGCGCGATGTCGTCCAGGTAACCGCCCTGGATGTCGTGATAGGCGGTGATCCGCAGCGCGGCGCGCTCGCGGACCAGCGGCAGGTTGGCGTAGGCCTCCACCGAGCGGCTGGGCGACCCGCCGCGGGTGTCGGCGATGGTGGCGGAGAGGCCGGCCTCGTAGGTCGCCAGGTCCGGCTTGCGCGTGACGATGCGGTAGACGCCGGCCAGCGCCCCGTCCCCGTAGAGCGCGCCTTGCGGGCCGCGCACCACCTCGACGCGGCTGATGTCGGTCAGGCGCAAATCGGGATCGGGGGCGTTATAGTTGATCGGCGCATTGTCGAGGTAGGTGCCGACGGTCGCCTGGGCCGTGCCGGTGAACACCCCGTCGGAGAGTCCGCGCACCAGCAGCTTGTCGCGGCCGGGGCCCAGGTTGGTCATCAGCACGCCGGCCATCTGGTTGGTCGTCTGGCCCGGATCGACGGCGTGGGTCGCCGCAAGCTGGTCGGCGGAGATGACGCTGATGGCGGCCGCGATGCGGTCGGCGGGGAGGCGCTGCTTGGTGGCGGTGACCAGCAGCTCCGCGACCGCGGGCGGGCCGCCGCTCCGGCCGGCTGTCTCGCCCTTCGCCCCCTCCTGCCTGTCCGGGGGCAGGATGCGCACGGTGCGGGGCTCGACGATGCGGAAGCGGCAGCCGCTGCCCTCCAGCAGCCGGGCGAGCGCCGCCTCGAGCGGCATTCGCCCGTGCAGGCCCAGCTTGGCCCGCCCGGGACAGGTCTCCGCGCCGAGCAGGGAGACGTTCGCCTGCAGGGCGAGGTCGATGAGGGCGTCGGCGTAGGGCTTCGCGGCGATGTCGAAGCGCGGCGGCGCGGGCTCAGCCGCGGCGGCCGGCAACGCCGCCGCGAGGCCGGCGGCGCACGCGCCGGCGCGCCCGAGCTTCCCCCGAGACCCGAAAATCACACCGCCCCTTCATCGACAGCCGCCGCTCCGAAACAGCACGCCGTCGAGCGAGCCTATTGGTCTTACGGGCGCAAGCAAAGCCAGGCGGCGCACCACCGCGTCCTCGTCGTCGAGCACCAGCACGCCGGAGACGCGCCGTTCGGCGAGGCGCGCGTCCTCCAGCCGGATCGGCCGGCGGAACTGCAGGTTCAGCTCCTCCACCACCTCGCCGAGGGGCCGGTCCTGGAACACCAGCCGGCCCTCGCGCCAGTCGAACGCCTCGCCGGGCGCCGGGGCGCCGATCTCCGCCGCCGCCTGGCCCTCGTGGTGCTGCAGCCGCTGGCCGGGATGCAGGCGGAAGGCGCGGCCGTCCGCCCCCCCGGACGGCCGCACCTCGACGAGCCCGCGCGCCACGGTGACGGCGAGCTCGCCCTGCCGGCGGCGCACGTCGAAGCGCGTGCCCAGGACCGCGATGGTGCGGTCGCCGGCGGTGATCAGGAAGGGCCGCGCCGGATCGTGCGCGACGTCGAAGATGGCTTCTCCCTCGGTGAGCGTCACCCGGCGAGCATCGCCGGCATAGGCCACGGCGAGCCGCGTGCCGGCGTTCAGGTCGATGCGCGTGCCGTCGGCCAGCCGCACCGCCGTGTGCTGGCCGACGCCGGTGACGTAGACGCTGGCCGGCGCGTCGGTCGGGCGAAGCTGCGGCCAGCCCACGACCACCGCCGCTGCCGCCGCCGCGGCGGCCAGGGCGCCGGCGATGAGCCAGGCCGGCCGGCGCGCCGTGGCGCGCGCGTTGCGCACAGCCTGAGCCGGCAGTTCGGCGAGCACCTGTGGCGCCGCGGCCTGGTATTCGGTCCAGACGGCGAGCGCCCGGTCATAGGCGCGGCGATGGACCTCGCTCGCCTCCAGCCAGGCGTCGAAGGCCACGGCGTCCTCGGCATCGCCGTTCTGCAGGCGGGCGACCCAGTCGCTCGCCGCCTCCAGGGCCTGGTCAATCTCCCGGCTCACGCGCGGCCCGCTCACGGCTTCATGCACGGCCCTGCGGCCGCCCTCCATGAGCAAGACGCCGCCGCGGCCCGCCGCCCCCCGATCGAGGATCGCGACTTGTGGTCGATCATGAGGACAGCCTACGAATGAGCGCCTTCAGGGCCGCGCCGACGTGCTTCTCCACGGCCTTGACCGACAGCCCCATGACCTTGGCCGTCTCGGCCTGGGAGAGGCCCTCCAGCTTGTGCAGGCGAAAGGCCCGGCCCATCTGCGGCGGCAGCTCGGCGGCCGCCTCGACCAGCTGGCGCAGGCGCTGGCGAGAATCCGCGGCCTCGTCGGCGGGCGGCTCCGGCGCCAGGTCCTCGCCGCCCAGGCTATGGGCGGTCGCCACGCGCCAGGCGGTGTCGCGGGCGGCGCTGCGCGCTGCGCCGCGAGCCCGGTCCAGCACCAGGTTGGTGGCGATGCGGTAGAGCATGGCGGTCGGATTGTCCGGAGCGGGGCCGCCGGCGCGGGCGGCCAGCTTGAGGTAGAGATCCTGGACGAGGTCCTCGGCCTCCGCCAGCGAGCCGGTCCTGGCGGCGAAGAAGCGGACCAGGTTCGCGCGCTTCGCCGCATAGAGGGCGAGCAGAACGTCCTCGCGCGCCGACCCGCCCGCGGACGTGTCGGGTGGTCCGGCGCCCGGCGTGCGGTCGGCAATGGGGAGCTTCGAGTTCACAGCCGAGGAGAGGTCTGCCTTAATTCTCCGCATCCCCCAAGCCATTGTTCGCGGGGACGAGGAGCCCAGGCTTGATCGACCAGGAGACACCAGCCGCCGCCGCAGTCCGCGTGATGGGCATCGTCAATGTGACGCCGGACAGCTTCTCCGACGGCGGACGGCATTTCGACCCGCCGGCGGCGCTCGCCCACGCCTGGCGGCTGGTGGCGGAGGGGGCGGACATCCTCGACGTCGGCGGGGAGTCGACCCGGCCCGGCGCCGAGGCGGTCTCGGCTGAGGCGGAGATCGCCCGCGTGGTCCCGCTCGTCCGCGCGATCCGCGCCGAGAGCGGGGCGCCGATCTCGGTGGACACCATGAAGCCCGAGGTCGCCCGCGCGGCGGTGGCGGCGGGCGCGTCGATCTGGAACGACGTCACGGCGCTCCGCCATGCGCCCGAGAGCCTGGAGACGGCGGCCGAGCTCGGCTGCGAGGTGGTGCTGATGCACATGCAGGGCGAGCCCAGCACCATGCAGCGCGAGCCCGACTATGCCGACGTGGTCACCGAGGTGTCCGACTTTCTGGCCGAGCGCGCCGAGGCGGCCATGCGGGCCGGCGTCGCGCGCGAGCGGATCTGGCTCGATCCCGGCATCGGCTTCGGCAAGCATCCGATCCGGCACAACCTGCCGCTGCTGGCCAACCTCGACCGCATCATCGCCCTCGGATTTCCGGTGCTCCTGGGCGTCAGCCGCAAGCGCTTCATCGGCCGTCTCGACCACGAGGCGCCGGCCGACCAGCGGCTGGGCGGCTCGATCGCCGCGGCGTTGGCCGGCGCCGCCGCCGGCGTGGCGGCGGTCCGGGTCCACGATGTGCGCGAGACCGTCCAGGCGCTGAAGGTCTGGGCGGCGATCCAGGCGGCGCGCGGCTGAAGGTGCAAGCCGCGGCCGGCTGCGCTATCGATGATCCCATGCCAGCTTTCAAAGGTCGCGTCCTGGTCCTGGCCGGCTCGGATTCCGGCAGCGGCGACCGAACCCAAGCCAACACCCAGAACGTCACCCCGCTTGGCAGCGGCGCGGCGAACGCCACCCCCTCGATGACCGTGTAAGAAAACGTGGGCGTCAGCGGCGTCCATCCGATCCCGCCGACGGTGGTGATCGCCCAGGCGCGGGCGGTGCTGGACGACATCGGCGCCGACGCGATCAAGACCGGCATGCTGGGCGAGGCTCCCATGGTCGAGGCGGTAGCGCAGGTGCTGGACGCCGCCCCGGGCGCGCCCGCCATCGTCGATCCGGTGATCACCGCCAAGGGCGGCGCGGCCCTGCTGGCGTCGCAGGCTGTCGGCGCGCTGAGGGCGCTTCTCGTGCCGCGCGCGGCCCTGCTCACCCCCAATGCGCCCAAGGCCGAGGGGCTGGACGGCCTGGCCGTGGCGACCACCGATAACCTGCGCCGCGCCGGCGAGGTGCTGCTGCGGGCGGGCGCGCGCGCCGTGCTGATGAAGGGCGGCCATGTCGCCGGCGCCCGGGTCGTGGACCTCTTGATGACGCCGGACGGCGAGACCCGGTTGGAGGGCGAGCGGATCGCCACGCGCCACACCCACGGCACCGGCTGCACCCTGGCCTCGGCCTGCGCCACAGGGCTCGCCCAAGGCCTGCCGCTCAGCGAGGCGGTGGCGCGGGCCCGGGACTATGTGCGCCAGGCGATGCTGCAGGCTCCGGGTTTGGGCGCTGGCCACGGGCCGCTGGACCACGGCTGGCCGCTGCGGGGGCGGGCTTGAGCGCGGCGCTGGAGGCCCGGCTGGAGGCGATCCTGCGCGCCACGCCGCGGCTAATGCAGGTGCTGGAGACCGCCCGGGCGCTCGCCCTGCCGGATTGGCTGGTCTTCTCCGGCGCGGTTTACCAGCCTGTGCTGAACGCGCTCACGGGGCGGCCGACCGACTACGGCATCCGCGACTACGACCTCGCCTATTTCGACGCCCAGGACCTCTCCTATGAAGCGGAGGACCTGGTGATCCGCCGCGCCGCCTACGCCTTCGGTCCGGCGCTTTCGCCGCTGGTCGAGGTGCGCAACCAGGCCCGCGTGCACCTGTGGTTCGAGGCCAAGTTCGGCGAGCCCTATACGCCGCTGGCCTGCTCCGCCGAAGCCCTGCCGCGGTTCGTGAGCCCGCTGTTCGCCGTGGCGGTGCGGCTGGAGGCGGATGGCCGGCTCACCGTGCTCGCGCCGTTCGGCCTGCAGGACCTGTTCGCCTTGCGCCTGCGCCCCAATCCCCGCCGCATCACCCACGGCTTCGCCCGCGCCGCCGCTTCTGTGCAGGGCCGTTGGCCGGAGGTAAGAGTGGAGGGCTAGCAAGAAGGCCCCCTCAGTCGGCTTCGCCGACAGCTCCCCCGCAAGCTGTGGAGCATCTCGGCTCCAGGTCCTCCACCGCGCAGCGAGGGCGGCGGATCGGCGCGGCAGGCGCCGAGACGGAGGAGGCGTTGCGAGGCATGCTGTGCAGAAGTTCGCAGAGGCACGCGGGTTGCTCCGCGCCCCCTTCAGCCGAGCCGAGCCGAGCCGAGCTCGGAAAGTCGCGTCTTGGCGGGAGCCAATTCGCGCCAACAACGCGTCTACGTCCTTGCCCAAACCTCGCGGGTGCAGCGCGCGAGGCGCCGGGTGTCGGCACGCGCGGCGGGCCGGAGCAGGAAGACGCTAGACGACCGGTCTAATTTCGCTTACAAGGGCGTTCGTCAGCCTTAGCAAGCGACCAGTCGAACGCAGTCAACCGCCACGATCTACCTGTGCGCTAGACGACCGGTCGGCTAGTTGCGCGTAATGTGAATAGCCCGGCGGGCTCGCGCTCGCTTCCAATGTCGCGAAAGGAAATTGCGATGAAAGTCCTGATGGTTCTCACGTCCCACGACACGCTCGGCGACACCGGCCGCAAGACGGGCTTCTGGCTCGAAGAGCTTGCGGCGCCCTACTACGCCTTCAAGGATGCGGGGGTCGAAATCACGCTCGCCTCGCCGAAGGGTGGACGGCCGCCGCTCGACCCCAAGAGCAACGAGCCGACCTTCCAGACAGACACCACGCGCCGCTTCGAGGCCGACGCCGACGCCATGGCCGCCCTGTCCAGCACCGAGAAGCTCTCCGATGTTTCGGCGGCTGATTTCGATACGGTCTTCTATCCCGGCGGCCACGGCCCGCTGTGGGACCTGGCGGAGGATCGCACCTCGATCGCGCTGATCGAGAGCTTCCTGCGCTCCGGCAAGCCGGTCGCGCTCGTCTGCCATGCCCCCGGCGTGCTGCGGCATGTGCAGACCGTGGACCGCCGGCCGATCGTGGAGGGCAAGAAGGTCACTGGCTTCTCCAACTCCGAGGAGGCCGCGGTGGGCCTGACCGAAGTCGTGCCATTCCTTGTCGAGGACGAGCTGAAGGCCAAGGGCGGCCTCTACTCCGCAGCGCCGGATTGGCAACCTTACGTCCTCCAGGACGGCACGCTGATCACCGGGCAAAACCCGGCGTCTTCGGCCGAGACCGCCCACCGGCTTCTCGGCGCCGTCAACAGCAAGGGCGCGGCCGCGTGACGGCCTATGCCGTGATCGTGCGCGAGCGGACGACCGATCCCGACGAGCTGACGCGATATCGGGAAAAGGCGCCGCTCGCGCGCCAAGCCCACGCGGTCACGCCGATCGCCTTCTACGGGCCGCATGACGTGCTCGAAGGACCGCCGCTCGAGGGCGCCGCCATCCTGCAGTTTCCTTCGATGGAGGCGGCGCGCGCTTGGTACGACAGTCCCGAATACCAGGCGGCGCTCACGCATCGCCTCAAGGGGAGCGTCAGTCGTGTGTTCCTCATCGAGGGCGCCGCAGGCGGTCCGACCTAAAAGGCTCGGAAGGGCGGCGCGGCAAGGCGCGCCGCCCCGCACCTCACCATCAGCCGCCATCACCCGACCGGAGAATGCCATGCCCCGCGAGTATGCAAGTCTTACCCTGTCGGACGCCCAGCGCATGACGAATTTCCCCCCCGGTTTCCAACCCCCGGGCGGACTGTCTTTGGCAGCCGCCCTGACCTGAATAGTGCTCGTGGCGATCGACCTGCGACCGGGCATCGTCTCGATGGGCCCGGTGCTGCCCGAAGTCCGCACGCCTGCGACGGTGCGAGTCTCAAGCTTCCAGCCACCTAGACGACTGGTCTATTCTTCGCTAAGATAAGCCATGACAATCGCAAGTGATACCGACACCCGCGGGTTCATCCTCGCGACAGGCCAAAACATTATGGCGCAGAAGG
>CBJNAS010000076.1:0-11618 GCA_966434565.1 uncultured Phenylobacterium sp. | reverse complement strand
CGATCATGGCGCGCGCTTTAACCGAATTGGCGCGCCTGCGCGAGCGTGGCGTCAGGCGCCGGTCGCGAACGTCGGCTCCGGCTCGTCCGCCCCGGCCCCCGTCCCGGCCTGGGCGACGGCGGCGCGGCGGCGCACGAGGTCCGCCGCCCTGTCGTCGCGGACCAGGCCGCTGAAGTCGGCGGCGACCGCGAGGAAGGCGCGCGCGTTCGCCTCGTCCTCGGACTCTCCGGTCTTGATCAGGTCGAGCAGCTCCTCGACGTAGGCGTCGAGATATTCGCCGAGGGTCTCCAGCAGCTTGGCGCGCGCTGAAGTGAAGCCGCCGGCGTTGGCGGCCAGTCGCACCTCGGCCGCGAAGGTGAGCAGGGTCTCGCAGCGACGCACGGCCGCCGCGTCCGGCGGCGCGCCGAGCCTGGGCGCATCGCGGCGGATGCGCTTGAGCTTGGGACGGGCGGTGGGCAAGGCCTGGGCGAACGCCTTCTCCGCGTCACGGAACCTCGCCTCCGCCAGCGCGGCCAAACTCTTGCGATGCTTGACGAGCGCCGCCCCCCAGCCCTGCTCGCGCGACAGCGAGACATAGGTCTCGAGCTCATTGCCCCGCTGGGTGATCTCGTCGACCTCGCGCGCGGCCCTGATCGCCGCCGCCGCTCCGCCGTCGAGGTCGAGCTTGGCGATCCGCCCGAGCCCCTCCTCGATGTCGCGCAGCAACCGCTCGCCGAACACGCCAAGCTCGGTTTCGGCCAGATAGCGCTCGGACGGCCGGTCCATGATGGCCGAGATGATCCGCAGGATCATCCAGTCGTGCTGCAGCTGGGCGGCCAGCATCTGGAAGAAACGCGGCCCCGCGTCGTCGGAGATGGCGACGGCGTCCTTGTAGGCGAGGCGCGCGCCCACGGCGTCGGCGTTCTGGGGAGAGGTCCAGCGGCCCAGCTTGTGCGCCACGCCGCGCACCACCGGGGCTAGGTCGAGGCAGGCGAGCAGGGCGGCGGCGCCGTCGGGCCGCGCCGCGTCGCACAGCTCGGCGACGGTGCGGAATTCCTTGAGCTCGCCGGCGCGGACGCCCTTGGCGGCGATGCGGACCAGCCGGTCGAAGTGATCCGGCGAGCTCTCGCCCGGCTGGTATTCATAGTGCGCCAGCTCGGCGTTGCGGACGACGGCCGGAGCTTGGGCCTTCAGGCCGCGCCAGATCAGGCCCATGATCCGGATCGGAAAGGTGAGCCGCAGCGGATCGCGGCCCTCGCCGACGCACATCGGCGCGATCGGCAGCAGCACGACGTTACGCAGCCGACGGTCCCGCGCCTCGGTCTCGACGAGCCGCCGCACGCTGCCCAGCGCCGTGTCGCCGCTGGCCTCGCACAGCGCCTGGTTCAGGCCATCGACAATGCTGTCGGGGGCCGTCTCGACGAGGGTCCGAACGATCTCCAGCTTGCGCTCGGAAAGAGCGGCCATTCGAAGCTCCACCTGCGCGCAATCGCTCCGGCGGAGGCGAGGATGGCGGGATCGGGTTAAGGCTTTGCCAAATCCCGAACAGAATCAGGCCTCCGACCTCGGCAGCTCAACCTCGAGACGCAGACCACCGAGCGGCGAGCTCTCCAGCTTCAGGGCCCCGCCATAGGCGCGGGCGAGCTCGGCGACGATCGACAGGCCCAGTCCCGAGCCCGGCGCGCTCTCGTCGAGCCGCGCGCCGCGCTGCAGCACCGCCTCGCGCCCCTCCTCCGGAAGGCCGGGACCGTCGTCATCGATGGTGAGGCCCAGCCGCTCCTCGCCCGCCGCCTGCGCCCGCACGCGAACCCGGGCGCGGCCCCATTTGCAGGCGTTCTCCATGCCGTTGCCCGCGATCTCCAGCAGGTCCTGGCGCTCGCCGAGGAAATAGAGGTCGTCGGCCGCGTCCCAGTCGATCTCGATCCCCTTGTCGCGGAAGATCCGCTCCAGGGTGCGGGCGAGCTCATCGAGCACCTCGGCCACGGAGGTGCGTTCGCCCTGGCCCTGCATCCGCGCGGCGGCGCGGGCGCGGCGCAGGTGGTGGTCGACCTGCTGGCGCATGGCCTCCGCCTGGCGGCCCACTACCTCGGCCAGCGGTCCCGGCCGCTGGGCGGCCTCGGTGAGCATGACCGAGATCGGCGTCTTCAGGGCGTGCGCGAGGTTTCCCACGTGGGTCCGCTGGCGCTCCACGACCTCCTGGTTGTGCGCGACGAGGGCGTTGAGCTCCTCGGCCAAGGGCGTGAGCTCGACCGGATAGGCGCCGACCAGGCGCTCGGCCTTGCCGCGCCGGACCGCGGCCACTTCGCGGCGCAGGTCGAACAGCGGCCGCAGGCCGACCCGGACCTGGATCACGATCGCCGCGATCAGCCCGCCGCCCAGCAACAGGAAGGCCACGGCGGTCGCCACCACGAAGCCTTGGACGTCACGGTCGACGGTGGTGCGGTCCTCGGCGGCCAGGAAGATCACGGGCGTCTTGCGGCCAGGCAGCCAGTTCTGCTGCGCCCGAGCTCTCAGCGGTTCGTTCAGCGGCCCGCGGGTGTCATAGGCCACGGCCTTGCCGGGCGCCGTCTTGAAGCGCTGCAGCAGGTCGGGCGGGGTCTTCAGGGCCGCGTCGAACAACGAATACGAGCGCGTCGAGGGGACGACCCGGCCGTCCGGCGTGGGATAGGCGATCTCCCAATAGCGGCCGGAATAGGCCGCCAGCGCCCGCTCGTCGGTGAGCGGCGGGGCGAACACTTCCTGTGTCTGCGCGTCTACCGTCGAATAGCGGACGAGGTTGTCGATCAGTTCGTGCAGGCCCTGGTCGACCCGGCGGATCGCCGCCTGCTGGAACAGGAAGGCCAGCACCACCGCCGTGATCACCAGCGCCGCCAGGCTCCAGCCGACCGCCAGCAGCACCAGCCGGCGCGCGAGCGACGGCCGCCACAGCGCCTCGACCCTCACGGCGCCGCCGTCATGAGGCTCCGGCCTCGCCGCTCCCAGCCTCGCCCCCCCCTGCCTCGCTGGGCGGGCAGGTCAGCCGGTAGCCCAGGCCGCGCACCGTCTCGATGCGCTCCGGGCCGATTTTCTTGCGCACCCGACCGATGAACACCTCAATGGTGTTGGAGTCGCGGTCGAAATCCTGGTCGTAAAGGTGCTCGACCAGTTCCGTGCGGCTGATCACCCGCCCCTGGTGCATCATCAGGTAGTGCAGCAGCCGGTACTCCAGCGAGGTGAGCCTGAGCGGCTCGCCGTTGACGCTGGCGCGCGCCGCACGTGGATCGAGGCGCAGGCCTCCGCAGGAGAGGTTGGGGGCCGCATGGCCGGCCGACCGGCGAAGCAGCGCCCGCAACCGCGCAAGCAGCTCCTCGGTATGGAACGGCTTGGTCAGGTAGTCGTCGGCTCCGGCGTCGAAGCCCGCCACCTTCTCGCTCCAGGCGCCGCGCGCGGTCAGGATCAGCACCGGCGTCGTCATGTTGTCGCGCCGCCAGCGCTCCAGCACCGAGACCCCGTCGACCTTGGGCAGGCCCAGGTCGAGGATGATCGCGTCATAGGGCTCCGTCTCGCCCAGGTACTGGGCCTCCTCCCCGTCAGGCGCGTGATCGACCGCATAGCCGGCATCGGCCAGGGCCAGCTTCAGCTGGCGGGAGAGGTCAGGATCGTCTTCGACAAGCAGGATACGCAAAGTGCATCATCCCTTTGAGAATTTGGCCCTTGCAGAAGCTGGCCCTTGCAAAATCTGGTCAGCCGGCCTGGCGGCGCAAGATCCGGCCGCTTTCCGCGTCGACCACGAAAATGACGATGCGGCCGTCCGGGAGCTGCCATTGGACGAAATAGACCGTCCGGCCGCCCTCGTCGCCCACGGTGGTGTTGAGGTGACGTCCGGGCTGGGCCGCCGCCACGGTCGCCAGCACGCGCGACAAGGGGGCCAGCCGGCCGGCGTCTTGCGCGGCCGCGGTCAATGGCTGGGCCGCGGCGGCGAACAGGGCGAGGATCACGAGCAGGCGCTTCATGGGGCCATACCTAGCCGCCCAGGACTGAACCGGGCCTGAATGCCGGGTTATGGAACGGCTCAGCTCGGCTGTCACTCGAACCTTCGGACGCCCTACTTCCGGCGCCTCGGCGCATAGGGCCGCTTCTGCCGCCAGGTCTCGGCGAACGCTTCGAGCTCGGCATCGGGCGTGTCGGGCAGCACCACCGTCAGGCGGGCGAAAAGGTCGCCGCGGCGCCCCTGCGAATCCGAGAGCCCCCGCCCCTTCAGGCGCAGGCGCGCGCCGGTGTTGGCTCCCTTCGGCACGGTGAGCGTGACCGGCCCGTCCGGCGTCGGCGCCTCGACCTTGCCGCCCAGCACCGCGTCATAGACGGTGACGGGCACGTCCATGACCAGCACCTCGCCCTCCTGACGAAAGATGGGGTGGGGCAGGATCGACAATTCAATGAAGGCGTCCCCGGAGCCCGAGCGTCCGGGATGACCCTGGCCCTTCAGGCGCAACGTCTGGCCCTCCTGGGCGCCTTTGGGAATGGTGACGTCGATCGTGCGGCCATCGGAAAAGGCGATGCGCTTCTTGCCGCCGCGAATCGCATCCTCCAGGTCAATCTCCAGGCGCGCACGCACGTCCGCTCCGCGCTGGGAGAAGCCGCCGAAGCCGCCGCCCGCGCCCCCGCGCGCGCCGCTTCGCCCGCCACCGAACATCTCGCCCAGGATGTCGCCCAGATCGACGCCTTCGAAGTTGTCTGTGTTGAAGGGGCCGCCAGCGCCGCCCCGCCGCGAGAAGCCACCAGGACCCGGGCCCGCGCCCCACGGCCCCTGCCCGCCGGCGAAGCCGCGCGCGGTCTCACGGCCATCGCCGTCGATCTCTCCCGCGTCGAACTTCTTGCGCTTCTCCGGGTCGCCGACGATGTCGAAGGCGGCGCTGACGCGCTTGAAGCGCTCCTCGGCCTCCTTGTTGTTCGGATTGGTGTCGGGGTGGTTCTGCTTGGCGAGCTTGCGAAACGCCTTGCGGATCTCGTCCGCGCTCGCCGTGCGGGAGACGCCCAGTTCCTGATAGGGGTCGCGCGCCAAACCTTCGCCTTTCTACCTGAGCCGGTCGTCTTAGCGACTTCTAGATTGGACGAAGGCCTGCGTCACGCAAGGCCGACTGTTGCTATTTTACAACAACCCACCTTTCACTCCTGCCCACGTTCAGCCAGCAGGTCCCAGGCGGTGAAATCCAGGGCGTCCTCGGGGTCGGCAAGCGCCTCTTCGCTCACGGTCTGACCCCGCACCGAAACCCCGGAACGATGCGTGCTCTCCGTATCGCCGGTGACCAGGGGATGCCAGGACGGAAGACCGCGTCCCTCGTGCAGGCGGCGGTAGGCGCAGCTCTTCGGCATCCACTGCAGCGCCTCGATGTTATGCGGGGTGAGCTTGATGCAGTCGGGCACGTGACGATGGCGTTCGGCATAGTCGCTGCAGCGGCAGAGCTGGGCGTCGAACAGCTTGCAATGGACGCGGGTGGGGATGATGTCGCCCGTCTCCTCGTCCTCGAAACGGACCAGGCAGCACAGCCCGCAGCCGTCGCACAGGCTCTCCCATTCCCGAGCTGTCATCTGCTCGAGGGTCTTTCTGCGCCAGAAAGGTTCGCCGCCCATGGCGAGCATCTAGCCCTGCGACGCAGGCGGCCCAAGGCCGATCTGCGAAATTTGATCGTCCGGCGCGCTCTTGCGCCGACGCCGCAAGGCTTTATCTGACGCCGCCCATGAGAGCGCCCATCCTGGCCCTGAAGGACGTCCGGCTCGCCGACGGACCGAAGATGATGTTCGACGGTGTCGACCTGGGCCTGGAGCCACGCGTGCGCGCGTGCCTGGTGGGCCGCAACGGCGCGGGCAAGTCGACGCTGCTGCGCATCATCGGCGGCGAGATCCAGACCGACGACGGCGAGCGGACGGTCACGCCGGGGACACGGATCAGCTTCGTGCGCCAGGAACCGGAGATCCGCGGCGCCACCCTGCTCGACTACGCCACAGCCGGCGGCGCCCTGGCTCACGAGGCGGCTGCGGCGCTGGAGACCTTCGGGCTGGATCCGGCCAAGACCGCCGACGGCCTTTCCGGGGGCGAGACGCGGCGGGCGGCGTTGGCCCGGGCCTTCTCCGAAGACCCTGACGTCCTGCTGCTAGACGAGCCCACCAACCACCTCGACATCCTGGCGATCGAGATCCTGGAGGCGGAGCTCGCCGCCAGTCGGGCGGCGGCGCTGATCGTCAGCCACGACCGCGCCTTCCTGGAGCGGGTGACGCGCCGCTGCTTCTGGCTGGAGAGCCGGCAGGTGCGCCGGCTCGAGGAGGGGTTCGCAGGATTCGAGACCTGGGCGGAGAAGATCGAGGCGCAGGAGGCGGAGGAAGCGCGGCGCCAGGACAAGGCGATCGCGCGGGAGCAGCACTGGCTGGCCCGCGGCGTGACGGCCCGGCGGGCGCGCAACGAGGGCCGGCGGCGACGGCTGATCGCCATGCGCGAAGCCAGGGCCGAACGGCTGAAGGACGCGCGCGGCCAGCTGAACATGGGCATCGCCAGCGCCGGCGTCTCCGGCCAGCGGGTGGTCGAGGCCAAGGGGATCTCCAAGGCCTTCGGCGAGCGGGTGATCTTCCGGAACTTCTCGACCCGCATCCTGCGCGGCGACCGGGTGGCGATCGTCGGCCCGAACGGGGCGGGCAAGACCACCCTGGTGAAGATCCTGCTGGGTGAGTTGGCGGCGGACGCCGGCGAGGTGAAGCTGGGCACCAACCTGGACGTGGCCTACATCGACCAGGCCCGCGCGGCGGTTTCCGGGGAGGCCACGCTGAAAGACATCCTGGCGCCGCACGGCGACCAGGTGATGGTCCGCGGCCGCCCCAAGCACGTCGCCGGCTACGCCAAGGACTTCTTGTTCCGCGACAGCCAGCTGCGCCAGCCGGTGCGCAGCCTGTCCGGCGGGGAGCGCAATCGCCTGCTGCTGGCCCGGGCGCTGGCGACCGCCGCCAATGTGATGGTCCTCGACGAGCCCACCAACGACCTCGACATGGACACCCTCGACCTGCTCGAGGACCTGTTGGCGGACTACGAGGGCACCCTGCTCCTGGTCAGCCACGATCGCGACTTCATCGATCGGCTGGCGACCTCGACGATCGGACTGGACGGCCAGGGGCGCATCGTCGAGACGCCGGGCGGCTGGCAGGATTTCCTGGCCCAGAACCCCGGCTTCTTCGCCCCGCCGGTGATCAAGACGCCGGAGAAGCCGACCGCGGCCTCCGGTCCGAAGACGGTCGCCGGCAGGATCGGCAAGCTCTCCTACAAAAACCAGCGGCGGCTCGCCGAGCTGGAGGCCCTGGTGGCCGAGCTGCCGGCCAAGATCGCGGCGCTGGAAGCGGGATTGGCCGATCCCGACCTCTATTCGCGTGACCCGGCGGCCTTCGAGCGGCTGAGCCGCGCCCTCCAGGCCGCCCAGGCGCAACTCGCAGCCGCCGAGGACGAGTGGCTGACGCTCGAAGAACAGCGCGAGGCGCTAGAAAATGGCCGCTGACGTCGCCTGTGGATTATACGGAAGCTCTGGAAACAGCAAAGAAATCTGCCCGCCGCCCAACACCCGCCAACCGTTCGCTCACAGACAGTTGCACACCCGGGCTCGCGGCCGCGCTTGCCCGATAGGGTCCGCGGGCGCACCGTCACGACGCCAAGAGGAGACGGCAAGCGCAGGCGCCCCCGGGAAACCGGAAAGCCCAGCGGAACGTCGGATCTCAGCGGTCGGAACCACCCGGAACCGGCGGCTCAGATCCCAGATGCGACGGAAACCAGCGGGGCGACCCGCGAACGCAAATCGCAGCTGGTCCGGATGGCGCAGATCCCCCAACGGATCTGAAATAGGAGGGCGACGCGCCGGGCTACCGGAGCGCCGCCCTCTTGCTATGGGCGACATCCTGCAAAACCGGCTGCGCCGTATTGGCGCCGGCGCACGAGCGCCCTACCTTCCCGGCCGCTCAGGGGGCCCCCGTCGATGAAAGCCTTGCGTCCGCTCGTCCTCGCGCTCGCCACCCTGCTCGCGGCCTGTTCGCCCGGGAAGAAGGAAGCCGGATCCGGCGGCGCGGGCGGCGCCACGGTCATCCGCTTCGCCACCGACTGGCGCGCCCAGGCCGAGCATGGCGGCTTCTACGAAGCCCTGGCCGAGGGTGAATACAAGAAGCGCGGCCTCGACGTGCAGATCGTGCAGGGCGGGCCCGCGGTGAACGTGCCGCAGTTGCTCGCCTCGGGCGCGGTCGAACTGGGCATGGGGTCGAACAGCTTCATCGCGCTGAATCTCGCCCAGCAGGGTGCGCCGGTGAAGGCCGTGGCGGCCTATTTCCAGAAGGACCCGCAGGTGCTGATGGTCCACCCGGACCAGGGCGTCGCGAGCATGGCCGACCTGAAGGGCCACCCGATCCTGCTGTCCGACGCCGCGGTCAGCGCCTTCTGGCCCTGGCTCAAGGCGAAGTACGGCTTCGCCGACGACCAGGTGCGCAAATATACTTTCAACTCGGCGCCCTTCCTGGCCGACAAGCGCGCGGTCGAGGAGGGCTACGTGACGAGCGAGCCCTACACGCTTGAAAAGCAGGCCGGGATGAAACCGGTGGTCTTCCTGCTCGCCGACAACGGCTATCCCGGCTACGCCAACATGGTGCTCGCGCCCGACAGCCTGATCGCCAAGAATCCGGCGGCCGTAAAGGCCTTCGTGGAGGCCAGCGCCAAGGGCTGGCGCGACTATCTCTACGGCGATCCGCGCCCGGCCGACGCCCTGATCCGCAAGGACAACCCCGAGATGACCCAGGACGTGCTGGACCAGGCGCGGGAGACGATGAAGGCCCACGGCCTTGTCGATTCCGGCGACGCCAAGGATGCGATCGGGGCCATGACCGACGCCCGCTGGGCGGAATTCTTCAACATGGGCGTAGCGACCGAGGTCTATCCCAAGACGCTGGACTACAAGCGGGCCTACACCCTGCAGTTCCTGGGTAGATGAGCGTCGTCGCGGCGTTGGACGCCGTCGAGGTCGAGTACGACCGCGGGCGAGCGCTCGGCCCGTTCAGCCTGGCCCTCGCCCCGGGCGAGATCGTGGCCCTGGTGGGCCCCTCGGGCTGCGGAAAATCCACTGCCATGCGCCTGCTGGCGGGCCTGGAGTCGCCCACGCGCGGCAAGGTGCTCCGCACCCCCGGCCGCGGCGAAACTGCCGTCGTCTTCCAGGCGCCGACGCTCGCGCCGTGGCTCAGCGCACGCGCCAACGCCGCTCTGCCGCTGGAGCTCGCCGGCATGGACCGCAAGGCGGCCGCCGGCCGGGCGGAGGAGGCGCTCGCGCGGGTCGGCTTGGCCGGCGCCGAACGCGCGCGCCCGGCCCAGCTCTCAGGAGGCATGGCCATGCGCGTCTCGCTGGCGCGCGCCCTGGTCACCGGCCCCCGGCTTCTGCTTCTGGACGAGCCGTTCGCCGCCCTCGACGAGATCACCCGGCGGGCGCTCGCCGACGACGTCCTGCAGCTATGGGCGGGCTCCCGGCCGGCGATCGTCTTCGTCACCCACAATGTCGAGGAGGCGGTCTATATGGCCTCGCGCGTGGTCGTCATGACGCCGGGCCCGGGCCGCGCCTCGGGCGAGATCGAGGTGGCCGGCCCCCTGCCCCGCCCGCCCGGATTTCGCACCACCGAGACGTTTCGCGCCACGGTCGAGCGGGTCTCGCAATGCCTATCGTACGCGGGGGAACGATGAGCCGGCTCGCAGAGCGCCTCGCGCCTGTCGCCTTCGCCGCCCTGCTGCTGGCCGCCTGGGAGATCGCCTGTCGCGCGCTGCATACGCCGGCCTACTTCCTGCCGCCGCCCTCCCGCGTGGCCGAGGCGCTGGCGCGGAACCTGCCGGCGCTCGCCCACGCCGCCTGGCGGACATTTTCCGTGGCGCTCGCGGCCTTGCTGATCGCCAGCCTGGCGGCCCAGGCGCTGGCGGTGGCGATCGGCCTCCATCCGCTGCTTGAGCGCGCGGTCCGGCCTCTCGCCTCGGTGATCCAGGTGACGCCGGTGGTGGCGATCGCGCCCCTGGTGCTGATCTGGGCCGGCATCGACCATCCCGAGCGCGCCATCGTCGCGCTTGCGGTGCTGGTGGCCTTTTTCCCGATCTTCTCCGGTGCGGTCACCGGGCTGCGCGCCGCCGATCCGGACCTGGAGCGCCTCTTTGATCTCTATGGCGCGACGCGCTGGCAGAGGGTCACGCGCCTCAGGCTGCCCTCGGCCGTGCCCTTCCTGTTGGAGGGGCACAAGGTGGGCGCGGGGCTCGCCATCATCGGCGCGGTGGTCGCGGAATTCGGCGCCGGCTCTGGCGGTGTTCGGGGACTGGCCTGGCAGATCCTGGACGCGGGCAACAAGCTGCAGACGGACCGGATGATCGCCGCGCTCGCCGTGCTGGGCGCCATGGGCGTGGCCTTCCACGCCGGGCTGGAGGCGCTGGAGCGCGCCGGCCTGCGCTGGTGGCGGGGGCGGTAGCTCAGACGGTGCGGCGCGCCTGGAAGTTATCTGGACGGATACGCTCGAGCGCGTCGGCGGCCATCGCCGTCAGGGTGCGGAGCCCCTCCTCGGCGAAGACGTCGAAGGCGGCTTCCAGGGCCATGACCGCGGCCGCACGTCGGGCGCGATCGGGACCGGCCAGATCGAGCCTCGCCTCATAGAGCCTGGCCAGATGCAGCTGCGCCACCGCCCATGCGACTGGATCGCGCCGGCTCTGGGGCGCGGTCAGCTCGATCTTCATGGCGGCTTCGGCGACATCGAGCACGGCGAGGTCGCCGGTGCTCTCGGCCAGCCGGGCCAGGCAGACGGCGCGCGCGCTGGCCGCCGAGCCACGCAGGGGCATGGCGGGAATCTCGCGCAGGACGAGGTTGGCGCGATCGTAGCAGGTGACCGCCTGTTCCAGGGCGCGGGCGTCGCCGCAGGCTTCCGCTAGGCCCTGCAGGGTCCCGGCGAGCGCGAGTTGGGTGCGTCCCCAGTCGAGCGGACTATGGTCACGGGGGAGTTGCTCGAGGGCGTCGGCGAGAACCGTGGCCGCGCGGGCGATCGCATCGACGTCTCCCGTGAGCTCCCCCCAGAGCGTCAGCGCCTGGCCGCGCATCACCTCCGTCCGCGCCCAGCTCAGCGGCTCGTAATCCGGATTGAGCTTCCGCGCCGCCGCCGCCGCGTCCTCGATCGCCCGCGCCACCAGGGCCGGGTCCTTGAGGCGCGCACCCAGGCCGCACAAGAGATCCGCTCGCGTCAGCCGCATTTCGGCAGCGGCTGTGCGAGCCGCCGAGAGGCGCCGGCCGATCGCCTCCAGAGCCGTGATCGGCGCGTCGAAGCGCGCGGCGAGCGCCACGGCCTCGCCAGGACTGGCGCGCGTGATGGCCTCTCGCCCGGCGATCGTCGCCAGGCCCGCATCGGCGAGGGCCGCCGCCACGCCGCCGCGGGCGCTGGCGCGCGCTTCACGGAAGGCCACTTCCGCGGCGGCGTTCAGTCCCAGGTCGCCGAACAGCTCCGCGCCCGCCAGCGCGCAGAACGCCTGTTCGCACCGCGCCCTCGCCCAGAGCTCCGGGCGGCGGGCGGCGTCGAGCGCGCCGGCGGCCGCCTCGGCCGTCGCCGCCGCCTTGCGCAGATGAACCCCGTCGCCGGTG
>CBJNAS010000075.1:0-11747 GCA_966434565.1 uncultured Phenylobacterium sp. | reverse complement strand
CACACCAGCGCCGTGATCCGCCGCCAGGAAGAGATCCAGCCGCTGATCGACATCAACCGCATGATCATGCAGGGCCTGCGCGGCGGCGGTCAGGCCGCGGCGGCTTAGGGGGGCCGGTTGTCTGCGGAAACTCGTGGTTGCCCCGGGCGTCGCGTCTCGGGATGGACCGACGTTGGATACGGACGTTGCGTTGACAGGCATCGACGCCCATGTTCCCTTTTCGTTCGGGCGATCAGCATTTCCTTTCCCGCGCAGCGGGAGAGGGGGACCGCGCGCCGAAGAGCGCGTGGTGGAGAGGGCAAGCCGGCGGCATGGCGCCCAGGACAGCGACCCGCATCGCCAATCGCGCCCGTGTCGGGGAGGGGGCGCTTCGCAAGGTCATGAGGATCGAGGGCGGATAGGCGCGCGCCCCGCGGCTCGCCCTCTCCACCACTCGCTCTCCGCTACGCTCGGCGAGCGGTCCCCCTCTCCCGCAAGCGGGAGAGGAAGGGCTCAGAACCACCCCAGACCGTCGGCCGGAAGGCCTTGAATCTCATGGCGGCCAGTTTGCCCGCCGGGCTCCGCGGGCGACCGGAACGAGCCGCAGGGCCGGGGAGCCGTCCCTGGCGATGACGATCTCCTCGCCGGCCAAGGTCGCGTCGATGAGCTTCGTGAGATCGGCCTTGGCTGTGCTGATCGTGACCTGCCGCATCTGGACCTCCTTCACCCAGGCGACTTGGGCGCATCCCGCGCCCGGCAGGATGTGCCGGGCGGCAGGCGTTAACCATGCCCGGCGCCGGCTGGCTCTGAACATACCTTAGAAAAAACAACGCCGTCTGCCGTTTACCATACTGGCGCCGGGCTTGCGTCGCGCGCCTCAGCGAAAAAATCGCTCGCCCGCAAAAGCGGGCCCGAACCCTCCAGAATGGATGAGACGTGATGCTGTACAATTCAGTGAACACGAACGTGGGCGCCATGACGGCGCTCGAGAACCTCAACGCAACCGTCAGGGAGCTGTCCGACACTCAAACACGCATCAACACCGGCTTGCGGGTGGCGAGTGCGAAGGACAACGGCGCGATCTGGGCCATCGCCCAGAACCAGAGGGCCACGTCGCAGTCGCTGAACGCCGTGAAGGATTCGCTGCAGCGCGGTCAGTCGACCGTCGACGTGGCGCTCTCCGCGGGTGAATCCGTCTCCGACCTGCTTCTCCAGATGAAGGAGAAGGCCTTGGCGGCGTCGGACACCACCCTCGACACGAACAGCCGCGTCGCGCTCAACGAGGACTTTCTTTCGTTGCGCGACCAGATCAGCAAGGTCGTGAACAACGCCGACTTCAACGGCGCCAATATGCTCAAGGGGATCAGCCCCACGACGATCATGAGCCTTGCCAACGCGGATGGGACCGCCGTGATCACGGTGGCCGCCCAGCCGATGGATCTGGGGACCGGCGCGCTGTCGGCGATTCCCAACACGGCGTCCATCGGGACGCAGACGCTGGCCTTCGGGATGATCACCACCATCGACCAGGCGATCATCAACGTCTCGGCTTCCTTGTCGGCGCTCGGCACGGGGTCGAAGTCACTGGGCTCGCACCTGACCTTCATCGCCAAGCTTCAGGACACGGTGGATGCCGGCGTAGGCAACCTGGTCGACGCCGACCTGGCCAAGGAGAGCGCCAAGCTCCAGGCGCTGCAGACCAAGCAGCAACTGGGGGTGCAGGCCTTGTCCATCGCCAACCAGGCGCCGAACAGCATCATGTCGCTGTTCAGAGGCGGATAGCTGCGGCCGGGCGGGCTCTGACGAGCCGCCCGGCCTTTTTTTGGAATCACGGAAGTCACGGACCGCACGGCAGCCACCCTGGAGCCGCTGCTCGGGCCATGCGGGCGCTCGGCAAAACCTGCCGCTCCGGCTAGGCAAATTCTGCAGCCGCACGTCCGCCACCCGGCAAGAACTGCCGGGCTTAACCTTGCCTAACAGACCTATAACGCTGCCCTTTCAACGGCTTGCGGCGCTAGGCAAACCCTGCCGGGTTGGCCTCGTCCTTGCTGCAAAGACTGCCGGGCAAAAAGCCCCCGGCTGTCAAAACGACGCCGGCCTACCTGGAAAAGGACCAGTCGTATGCCTTTGAACAGCGTCAATACCAACACCAGCGCCATGGCGGCGCTGCAGAACCTGACCGCCACCCAGATGGACCTGGCGACCACCCAGAGCCGGATCAACACCGGCCTGAAGGTCGCCTCGGCCAAGGACAACGGCGCCGTCTGGGCCATCGCCCAGAACCAGCGGGCCACTTCCGGCTCCCTGGATTCGGTGAAGGACTCCCTCCAGCGTGCGTCGTCCACGGTCGACGTGGCGATCTCAGCCGGCGCGTCCCTTTCGGACCTGCTGCTGCAGATGAAGCAGAAGGCGCTGGCGGCCTCCGACACCACCCTCGACACCAACAGCCGCACGGCGCTCAACGACGACTTCAAGTCGCTGCGCGACCAGATCACCAAGGTCGTGAACAACGCCGACTTCAACGGCGTCAACATGATCAAGAGCGGCGGCGCCCAGATCCAGGCCCTCGCCAATGCCGACGGCTCCCAGGTGATCTCGGTGGCGGCGCAGGACCTGTCGCTGGGCGGCTCCACCATGGGCGCTCTCACCAGCACCTCCACGATCGGCACGCAGACCAACGCGGCCAACATGATCGCGACGGTGGACAGCGCCATCACGGCCGTCTCGAGCGCGCTCTCGAAGCTCGGCACCGGCTCGAAGGCTCTGAGCTCGCACCTGAGCTTCGTGGGCAAGCTGCAGGACACCATCGACGCCGGCGTGGGCAACCTCGTCGACGCCGACCTGGCGAAGGAAAGCGCGCACCTGCAGGCCCTGCAGACCAAGCAGCAGCTTGGCGTCCAGGCCCTGTCGATCGCGAACCAGTCCTCGTCCATCCTGCTCGGCCTCTTCCGTTAAGGCCAAAGTGGCGCGGGCCCTTAAGGGGCTCGCGCAAGCGTGGCGGCGGGGAGGAGGAGAGACTTCCCGCCGTTCATGCCCAACACGGAGCGCTGACGCCAGGCGGCAGCGACAGGAGACATGGAGACCAAGGTGGCCCCGTTCGCGGCCACGCCAGATTCAACCTTCGGCCATCACGGCTCCTACGCCGCGCCCGACCAGGCCGCGGCGCAGGCCGAGCCGCCCGGGCTGTCGGAAGAAGAGGCGGACCTGCGACTGGTGATCGAAGAGGATGAGGCCGGCGGAACCTACGTCTACAAGACCGTCAACCGGCGCACCGGCGCGGTCGTCCAGCAACTGCCGCGGGAAGAGGTCCTGCGCCTGCGCGACGACGCCGCCTACACCGCCGGGGGGGTGATCCGCACCAAGGCCTGATCCGCCGCGCCGAGCGACGCGGTCTGAAGATTGTGAACCGCCCCGGCGCGCCGCGGGCGGCGAAACAGCGTTAACGGGCGGCTGGCCGTGTTAACCTTTCGATTACCATAAAATCCCTAGCCTCCCTTCTGACCTCCAGCGACTCGCGAGAAAGAGTCGGAGGCAAGAAGAGCGACTAGGAGAATCCGACATGTCGATCAGCGTGCATACGAACAAGCCTGCGCTGATTGCGCTCCAGAATCTGGACAAGACCAACGACCAGATCATGGAGGTCCAGAACCACATCAACACCGGACTGAAGATCGCCACCGCCCAGGACAATGCCGCGGTCTGGTCGATCGCGCAGAACCAGCGGGCCGACATCGGCGCGCTGAACGCCGTGAAGATGAGCCTGGACCGCGCCAACTCCATCGCCGAGGTCTCGATGACCGCCGGCGCCTCGGTCTCGGACCTGCTGGTCCAGCTGAAGGAGAAGGTGGTGGCGGCGATGGACACCTCCATCGACTCGGCCTCGCGCACCGCCCTCGACTCCGAGTTCAAGTCGCTCCTGCGGCAGATCGGCCAGGTCACCGACAACGCCTCCTTCGACGGCGCGAACCTGCTGAATGGCACCGTTCCCGGCAGCATCCAGTTCCTGGCCAACTCGGCGGCCAGCTCCTTCATCACGCTCTCGACCCAGGACATGTCCCTGGGCGGCGCGATCATCACCATCCCGTCGACCGCCTCGCTAGCCAGCGTGACGCTCTCGACCCAGGTGCTGGCCGAGCTCAACGCCTCGATTGTCAACGTCAACCAGTCGCTTGGCGCGCTCGGCTCGCAGGCCAAGCAGATCTCGGCGCACAACGACTTCGTAGGCAAGCTGACCGACACCCTGCAGACCGGCGTCGGCAACCTGGTGGACGCGGACATGGCCAAGGAGAGCGCGCACCTGCAGGCCCTGCAGGTCCAGCAGCAGCTGGGCGCCCAGGCCCTATCGATCGCCAACCAGGCGCCGCAGATGATTCTGCAGCTGTTCAAGGGCGGCTGACGTCGGCGGCCGCGCCGCAGGCTGAGGCGTCGCTCGAATGGTCATCGGAATCGATAGCAGCCTTCTCCTCGGCTACTATCAGGCGAAAGCGGGGCTGCCGGCGGCGGGGGCGGGTTCTTCCGGGGCCGGCCCGACGCCCAAGGTCGCGCCGACCCCGCCCTGGAGCGCCCAGGAGACGCCGAAGCAGGCCAGCGCCAACGTCACCGCCGCGCTCGCCGGCCACAAGCTGATCGACGAGAGCGCCGCCAAGCTCGACCTGCCGGGCGCCAGCGCCGACTACAGGAAGCTGTTCGCCCTCTACCAGGGGCTGGGCACGCTCAGCGACCTGGCCAGCCGGATCAAGACCAAGGGGCTCAGCAGCGGCGAGTCGGCCCAGCTGCAGAAGGCCTTCGCCAGCGGCATGGCGGAGATGCAGGGCTACCTGGCCGGCGACAAGTTCGACAAGCTGCGGCTGGTGCAGGGCGACGCGAACACCAGCGACAAGTCGGCGCTGACCGTGCCCAAGCCGCCCACCACCTACGTCACCGCCCCGCTCGCCACGAGCGCCAGCGATTCGATCCCGGCGCTGGAAGGCGACGTGCGCTTTGACATCCAGGTGACCCGGGTCGGCCAGACCTACGACGTGCCGATCGACCTGGCGGCCATGCCCGACCAGACGCGCAGCATCGCCAACGTGGTCAGCTACATCAACGACCAGCTGAAGGCGGCGGGTGTCGAGACGCGCTTCGGCACGAGCCGCATCCCCGGCCAGGCGCAGCAGATCAAGGCGGGTTCCAAGACCGTCAGCCTGCCGGCGGGCCCGGACCAATGGGCGCTGAAGGTGACCGTGGGCACTTCGGAAACCGTCAATCTCACGTCGCCGCAGACGGCCGGCGCGGTCTACCTCGCCGAGCAGGTGGGCGATCCCGATCCTGACCACAACAGCGCCACCAACGACAGCACGGTGCAGCAGCAGCTGCTGAAGTTCCAGACCGATACCGACGCGCTCGCCGCCCCGCCGCAGACGCCGGGCCAGGCCAATTGGGTGGACGGGCGGGTGTTCGCGGACAACCTCGACAAGGACGTCGCCAAGGTCCGCGCCCAGACCGTGGGGCCGGACGGCTCGGTCTACATGCTGGCCGATGTCACGGGAACGACCGACGGCCAGTCGATCCGCGGGAGCCAGGACGTGGCCCTGCTCAAGTACGACGCCGCGGGCCAGCTGATCTATACGCGCACCCTCGGCGCGGCGAGCTCGGCCTCGGGTCTCGGCCTGGCCGTTTCGGCGGACGGCCAGGTGGCGGTGGCGGGCTCGGTGAGCGGCGCCCTCGGCGGGGCGACGGAGGGGGCGCTCAACTCCGGAACCACCGGCGCCTACGCGGGCCAGTCCGACAGCTTCGTCACCCTGTTCGACAAGGACGGCCAGGAGCTCTGGACCCAGCGGCGCGGCGCCCGGCAGGACGACCAGGTCAACCAGGTGGCCTTCGGCGACGACGGCTCGGTCTATGTCGCCGGCCAGGCGAAGTCGGCCCTGCCCGGGAGCGGGACCGCCGACGGCGACTGGGACGGCTATGTCGAGGCCTTCGGGACCGACGCCAAGGGCAAGGTGAGCACGCTGTTCACCCAGGGCTTCGGGACCCCTGGCGCTGACAAGCCCAAGGGGCTGGTGGTCGACGGCGACACCATGACCGTGGCCAGCCTCGAGAGCGGACACGCCGTGCTGCGCCAGTTCGACCTCTCAGGCGGCGCGCCGGTGCAGACGGCGACCCGCGACCTGGGCGACCTGGAAGGCGGCGACATCGCGGGACTGGCGCTGGATTCCAGCGGCCAGCTTGTGGTCGCCGGCACGACCGCCAACCCGCAGCTCTCCGTCGACACCGTGACGAACGCCGCTTCCGGCGGGACCGACGTCTTCGCCGCGCGGATCGCGGCGGACCTGAGCGTCTCGCCCGCCGACCGGCTCGCCTACTACGGCGGAAGCGGCGACGACAAGGCGACCGCCATGGCCGTCTCCGACGGCCAGGTGTGGCTGGCCGGGACTGCCGGGACCGACCTGCCGGGCCAGGCGCCGGTGGGGACGCAGGACGGCTTCCTGGTGAATCTGAACCTCGAGACCGGCGCGGCGGACTGGTAGCGCCGATTCACGGGAACCAGCCAGCGCGCGGCGCCCACGGCGATCGCCGTCGATCCCGCCGGCGCCAGCGTGCTGGACCGCCTGGGCCTGCCGACCGGCGAGCTGGGCTTCGACGATTCCCAGCAGCTGACGGCGGTCAGCTCGCTGCGGCCGGGCGACCAGTTCACCGTGGGCGTGGGCGGCCTGCCGGCCAGCACCGTCACCATCGCCGAGGGCGAGACGCTGGACACGCTGGCGCTCAAGGTCCAGCGAGCCTCCAACTTCGCCGCCAAGGTGACGGTGGTCAGCACCCTGGACAACCAGCGTCAGCTGAAGATCGAGCCGGCCTATCCCGGCGCCGTCGTGCAGTTCGGCCCGGGCAAGGGCGACCAGAACGCCCTGCCGCAGCTCGGCATTCCCGAAGGCGTGGTGCGCGCCACCACCACCAATTCCGCGGGCCAGACCAAGCCAGCGGACGGCAAGCCCAACCTCTATGGCCTGAGCCTGGATTCCAACCTGAACCTCTCGGACGCCGACCAGGTGAGCCACGCGCTCGCCGTGCTGGCCAACGCCCAGGGTGTGATCCGGCAGGCCTACAAGGACCTGGTGACCGCCGCCACGCCGAAGTCGGCGCAGAACCAGGCCAAGGCCGCCGCCGCCAGCGCCAGCTCCGTGCCGGCCTACATGACCGCCCAAATCTCCAACTACCAGGCCGCCCTCGACCGCCTGACCGGCGGCCAGTCGGCCTCGACCCCGGTCACCGATCCGGCGCTGGCGGCCCTGGGCGCCTCGAACAGCCTCCTGGGTTGAAACCGGGCGTCGCGCGGTCTAGCGGGAGAGCATGGATCTCGCCCAACCCCGCCTGCGGCTCGCCCTCGGGGGCGCCCTGGCCGCGTTGGCGGCGGGCAGCCTGATCGCCTACGGGATGATCCGCGGGCACCGCGGCGAGACCACGCCGCCGCCGCCCGCCTCGCAGGGCGGCCTGGTGATCGAGGCCTCGGGCGCGGGCGTGGGCAAGATCGACGCGGCCAAACCGCTGCGCTGTTTCGTGGGCGGCAGGTTCGTGGGAGAGCTCACCCTCAAGGACTGCGCCCAGCGCAACGGCGTGGCGACCGACGCCCTGGGGGTTGGCGTCGACGCTTCCGGCGCGCTGGCCGCCGGTCGGGCCGTCGGGACCGCGGTCACCCCCCTGCCGCCGCTGGCGGCGACCGGGCCTGCCGTCGCGGCCCCGAGCAGCACGCCGGTGGGCGACTGCTGGCGCTACTCTGACAGCGGGTGGCGCAAGCTCCCCAGCCAGACCAGCTTGAACGGCTGCGTGCAGGCCCTGTTCGCCGGCCGTTGCGAGCCGCCCGGCGGGGCCGCCTATGGCCGCTGGGGGCAGGAGACCTTGCGGCTGGTGCCCGGCCGGGTCGAGATCTCCGACGACAACCGGAGCTTCCGCGCCCTGGGCGAGCAGGGGCCCGGGTGCAGCGCGCCGGGTCCAGCGGGCTGACGCCCTGGAGCCTGGCCGGCGGCTTGTGTAGGGTCGGCCTCATGTCGCGCCCCCTCGCCATCGCCCTCCTGATTCCGCTGCTCGCCGTGTCGCTGGCCGCCGTGGCGGGCTGCCAGAAGCGCATCGAGCCGCCGGGCGACCCGGGCGTCTGCTACAACGTGACCTTCAAGCCCGACGGCTCGCTGGTCTTCCACAAGCTGGTCAATGCGCCGAACCTGGAGACCTGCGCCGCCAACCTCGAGGCGATGCGAATCAAGTTCCTGCGCCTGGGCGGCACCGCCCAGGAGATCCTGGGCGCCTACCAGGCCAACTTCATCTTCGTGCAGCGCGAGGGAATCTTCAGCGGCACGACGCTCGACGGACCGCGTTATCCGGCCCTGGTGCGCACCGGCGACGGCCGCCTGGCGATTCCGGGCGCCATGCCGCAGACGCCGCCGCAATAGGTTGTGGACGGACAAGGAACAAAGGCGGAACATTCGCTTGCCGAAGCGTTAATGACCGGCTAGCTTCCGCGCAGGGCCGGATGCGCCCGCAACCACGGAAAGCTAGGACATCGACATGGCGGGCAGCGTCAACAAGGTCATCCTGATCGGCAATCTGGGCGCCGATCCGGAGATCCGCACCCTCAACTCCGGCGACCGGGTCGCGAACTTGCGAATCGCCACGTCCGAGAGCTGGCGTGACCGGGGCAGCGGCGAGCGGCGCGAGCGGACGGAATGGCACCGGGTGGTCATCTTCAACGACAACTTGGTGAAGGTGGCCGAGAGCTATCTGCGCAAGGGTTCCAAGGTCTATGTCGAGGGCGCGCTGCAGACCCGCAAGTGGACCGACCAGTCCGGCCAGGAGAAGTTCTCCACCGAGGTCGTGCTGCAGAAATTCCGCGGCGAGCTCACCATGCTGGACGGCCGCGGCGGCGACGCCGAGCGCGACGAGGGCGGCTATGGCGGCGGCTATGCCGGCGGCGGCGGCGGCTTCTCCTCCGGCCCGCGCCAGCAGAGCTCCGGCCCGCGCGAGGACTTCTCCGCCGACCTGGACGACGAGATTCCGTTCTAGGACGCAGCCTTCGGCGGGAATGTTCGCCCGCTTTGGTGCGACCCATCCTGAGCGCGCCCCCGCGCCGGGGCCGCGGACTTGACACCCGATGGGCATCTGGTCGTCCATGGCTTAGATCCGTTGCAAGTCGGAACCGGATCCCCAGCCTTGCCGTTGTCGAAGCTCATACCGTCGGGGTCAAATCGGTGCTCAAGGAGTGGGATCTGACGCGCGAGGAGAGCAGCCGGCCTCGCCGGAATCGTTGCGCGGAGCCCCGGCCTTGACCCTCAAGCCGCGCCCGCAGAGCCCCACCTTCCAGCAGCTCGTCGAGGCGGTCGGCGACTTCGCCATCTACATGCTCGACCCGGACGGCCGGGTGATGAGCTGGAATCCCGCCGCCGAGCGCATCAAGGGCTGGCGGCGCGAGGAGGTCGAAGGCCAGTCGTTCCGCCGCTTCTTCACCCCGGAGGACCAGCGCGCCGGCCTGCCGGACCAGATCCTCGAGCAGGCCCGCGAGCACGGCCGCGCGGAGGGCGAGGGCTGGCGGTTGCGCAAGGACGGCAGCCGCTATTGGGCCTTGGCCTCGGCGCACGCCATCCGCGCCGCGGACGGGACCCTGGCCGGCTTCGCCCAAATCACCCGCGACATGACCGAGCACCGCGCGGCCCACCAGGCGCTCCTGGAGAGCGAGCGCCGGTTCCGCTACCTCGTCGAGGGGGTCGTCGACTACGCCATCTACATGCTCGACGTGAACGGCGTCGTCATCAACTGGAACAAGGGCGCCGAGCGGGCCAAGGGCTACAAGGCCTGCGAGATCGTCGGCAAGCACTTCAGCGTCTTCTACACGCCCGAGGACCGCCGCGCCGGCGCGGCGGCGCGGGCGCTGGAGCGTGCGCTGCTCGACGGACGCTGGGAGTCCGAGGGATGGCGACTGCGCAAGGACGGCAGCCGATTCTGGGCCTCGGTCGTGCTCGACGCCATCTACGACGACGACGGCCGCCACATCGGCTTCGCCAAGATCACGCGCGACATTTCCGAGCGGCGCGCCGCCCAGGACGCCCTGGCCGACAGCGAGCGGCAGTTCCGGCTGCTGGTGGCCAGCGTGGTCGACTATGCCCTGGTGATGCTCGACCCCAACGGCATCGTCACCAACTGGAACGCCGGCGCCCAGCACATCAAGGGCTATCGGGCCGACGAGATCATCGGCCAGCACGTGAGCGTCTTCTACACCGAGCCGGACCGCCAGGCCGGGCTGCCGCTGAAGGCGCTGCAGACCGCCATCGATCACGGCCGCTGCGAGGCCGAGGCCTGGCGCGTGCGCAAGGGCGGCCAGCTGTTCTGGGCCAACGTGGTGATCGACGCGATCCGCGACGAGCACGGCGAGCTGATCGGCTTCGCCAAGATCACCCGCGACGTCACCGAGCGGCGCAACAGCCAAATCGAGCTGCAGAAGGCGCACGAGCGCCTCGCCCAGGCGCAGAAAATGGAAGCCATGGGCCAGCTGACCGGCGGCGTGGCCCACGACTTCAACAACCTGCTGATGGTGGTCAGCGGCCAGGCGCAGCTCCTGCGCGGCAGGTTGGGCGCCGACCCGCGCGCCCTGCGCGCGCTGGAGGCGATCGAGGCCTCCGCCCGGCGCGGCCAGGACCTCACCCGCCAGCTGCTCGCCTTCGCCCGGCGCCAGCGGCTGAACCCGTCGGCGCTGTCCGTCGCCGAGCGCGCGACCACCGTGCGGGAGCTGCTCGACGCCAGCGTCGGCGGCGCGATCGAGCTGCGGATCGAGATTCCGGACGAGGTCTGGCCGGTGGAGGCCGACCCCGGGGAGTTCGAGCTGGCCCTGCTCAATCTGGCCGTCAACGCGCGCGACGCCATGCCCCGCGGCGGCGTGCTCACCATTTCGGCTCGCAACCTCTCGCTGGCGGGCGGGGACATTGACCAGGGCCTCGTGGGCGACTTCGTGGTCCTGAGCGTGCGCGACACCGGCGTCGGCATCCCGCCGGACGTCCTGCCGCGGATTTTCGAGCCCTTCTTCACCACCAAGGAGGTGGCGCGCGGAACCGGACTGGGCCTGTCGCAGGTCTACGGCTTCGTCGAGCAGTCGGGCGGGCGGGTGACGGCCACCAGCGAGCTGGGCGCCGGCACCAACTTCACCCTCTACCTGCCGCGCAGCCTGGGGACGGTTTGCAGCCCGGGCGAGGCGGCGGAGGTCGAGACGCCGCGCGGGGCGCGGATCCTGGTGGTCGAGGACAATCCCGAGGTGGCCGAGGTGGCCGCGGGCCTGCTCGAACAGCTCGGCAACGCGCCGCGGGTGGTGAGCAGCGCGGAGGCGGCGCTCCGCGTGCTGCACGAGGGGGACAAGCCCGACATCGTCTTCAGCGACATCGTCATGGCGGGCGAGATGGACGGCCTGGCGCTGGCCCGGCGGCTGCGCGCCGAATGGCCCGACGTGCCGATCCTGCTCACCACCGGCTACAGCCACAACGCCGAGAAGGTGGGCGACGAGTTCGCCATCCTGCCCAAGCCCTACGCGCTGCTCGACCTCAGCCGCGCCCTAGGCTCGGTGCTCGACGCGCCGCGCGCCGCCGCGGAGGCGTGAGGCTTCCCTCTCCTGCATGGGGCTACGGCATTCCCACAACTCGGCTACGAGGCCTGAACGCCCCCTCAGTCGCCTTCGGCGACCGCTCCCCAGCTGTTTGGTGTAGCCTCTTTGCGGTTCCGACTCTCCCCCACGCAAAGGGGGGGGTTGGTCCCCCCGC